>CAIYOW010000057.1 GCA_903927955.1 uncultured Methylococcaceae bacterium
ATCGCCCAGTTCTGCCATATCTTTAACGGCTTCAGGATGGCGGGCCGTCACTACGGTGCGGTAGCCCAGTTTTAATACATGGCTGGCGAGTTCGCGACCAAAGCCGGTTGAGCAACCGGTAATAAACCAAACCGGTCTTTCATTGTTTGTCATTGCAGTTCATCCTTGTGGCGTTATGCTGATGCGTCTATGGCATCAACCCTTATAAGTTTTTTGTTAACGAATTCTTGGATACCCAGACGGGAAAGCTCACGCCCGTAACCGGAATTCTTAATCCCGCCAAACGGTAAGTCTGGGGTTGTCCAGGTTGGATGATTGATAAACACCATGCCCGTGTCGATACGGCTGGCGACGAACTTTCCCCATTCGACATCTTGGGTAAAAATAGAACCGCCTAGCCCAAAATCAGAGTCATTAGCTAGTATCACTGCTTCATCTTCATCTTTGACACGAAAGAAAAGGGCAACGGGGCCAAAGAATTCTTCGTCATAAGCGGGATTCACTGGTTTAATATTGGTGAGAATTGTCGGCTGCATGAACGCGCCTTGCCGCTCAATCCGTTTGCCACCGGTTAAAATAACGGCACCGTTCGCAACAGCCCGATCTACTTGCGCCAAAAGATGTTGTAACGCTTGTTCGGTCGACAATGGCCCCAGTGTGGTGGTTATATCCATCGGATCGCCGGGTTTAAGCAACGCCAGTGCCGTGCTAAATTTTTCCAGGAACAGGTCTGCTAATTGGTCAACAACAATGAATCGTTTTGCCGCCACACAGCATTGACCATTATTGTTCATCTTGGCCCAAACCGCCCATTCGACGGTTTTATCCAGATCAGCATCATCAAGCACGATAAACGCATCACTGCCACCGAGTTCCATGGTTGATTTTTTGAGATTTAGCCCTGCCCGCGCAGCGACACTTTTCCCCGCTTCCGCGCTGCCTGTTAAGGCCACGCCTTTTATCCGAGGATCATCAATCACCCGATTGACCTGGTCATGGGTAATCAATAGGTTGGTATACGCCCCAATGGGTGCGCCCGCATCTAACCAGAGCTGTGCAAATGCCATCGCACATTGCGGCACGCAGGACGCATGTTTCACCATAACCACATTGCCTGCCATTAGATTAGGTGCGGCAAAACGCGCGAGTTGGTAATAAGGGAAATTCCACGGCTGTACGCCAAACAATACCCCCAGCGGCTCACTCACCACTATTGCTTCGCCCGTACTGGGTATGAGGTGTTCGGATGCCAAAAAATGTTCGGCATGTTGGGCATAATAATCCAGGATGTCGGCACTCAATGCAACCTCGCCCCGGGACTGGGCAATCAATTTGCCCATTTCTAAGGTGATTAGCATTGCAAACTGTTCACTTTGCTCACGCATAAGTGTTGCCGCCTTAGCAACAATAATCGCCCGGTGGGCAAATGTCATTTGCCGCCACCTATCAAAACAAGCATCTGCCGTCACTAAGGATATTTCTAACTGTTCGTTGGTTTGTCCATCGAAGGTTTTTAGGGTTTCGCCGTTATAGGGATTGATGCTTTGGTAAGCCATGTGCGCTCCTCTGCCAATTGCTAATCTTGATGATCGCGTCGGTTGGCGCGGTGATTAATGATGTTGTGTGTAATTTAAAGGCGTTCTTATCCAGCCTTCTTTAATTACAATACTTGGCTAAAAATCAACCGAATTGATGGCATCAACAGCCCATTATCCAATTGATTTTCAGAAAATGCTGACGAAACGAAGGCTAGGCTAGCGCAGGTTGCTTTTTATCCAGTGATTCTTTATGGATATTCGCTTCTTCGGCTTTGTTTTGCATGAGGATGGCTTTTGCTTGCTCCACTTCAGCGTATGTTCCGTGGGCAATCAGTAGAAATTTATGGGCTTTAAGCGCGGTTTCGTAGCGGATAATACTGTCTTTGGGGATGCCAATACTGGCTAAAGCGCCACCTAAAGCCGATAATCCACCGGTAACCACCGCCGATTCAAGCACCGCCAATATCCAACTGACTAAAGGGCCACCGACCATAACGGCACCAATGCCGGGTATAAGGAGAAATGCAGAGCCAAAAAGCAAGCCCCAAATTGTTCCCCAAAACAGACCAAATTTCCCCCAAGTTGCCATCCGGTCGCCAGTATTGTAATAACCGACTACGTTTTCTTTAGTTTCATAATCTTTACCGATAACAGACAGCTTTTTCATGTCGAAACTGGACTTTTCCAGTTCTCTGACAGCACTTTCTGCATCATCATGGCTGCCAAACAAGGCAACAACAGCGTTGTGATTTTGGGACATGGTGTTTCTCCAGATTAATGTAAGTAAAAAGTGGCAGTCCTAAACGGGGTTCGGAACAAACCCTCAGGCTTGTCCAGAACCCCACAAACCAAGTCAAGGCCGAGTTACTTAGGATTTGCTAGTTTTTGATGTTCAGTGGCGGTTTTTTCATATTCTTTTGCCAGTGCCTCTTCATGCACAGCAATAGCGTCCTGTCTATCGCCCAAAATTCGTTGGCCGTTGCTTTGGTATACCGAACCCACTGAGCGGTGGTGTTTAGCCAAGCCTTTATGGTATTCCGCGTGTTTTAAATTAAGTTCGGCAGCCGCTTTATGTTCAACAGGTGTTATCGCAGGTGCTGTAATGGGTTCCGGTTGTGTAGGTGCAGGGACAACATCTGCCAACACTGACGCAGATATAACGCCCATACAAATCGCCAAAGCCAATCCCGAGCATTTATTTCTATTCATGATTTTTCTCCGAATGAGGTTAAAAGTTAATGAGCCACGTCCACGCCCTATCCTTTTTCCGGTCCGCGTGTCGGTAAGTCTCATCAAAAACGTTCTACAGATGGGCTTCCGATACTAACCAATAGGACTATTGCCCATCTGTGTCGCTATGATCATCGTTCCGCACAGCACAGTCTGTTTGCCACCGCACACAGGCGATTTGCGCCCAACCTGATCAAAATTTTCTTGCGTTAGGTGAGATAACGCACCGTTCAGATGACCCATTGCTTGCACACTGGAATGCCCTAACTAAGACGAAAAGATAATCATGAAAACAGATACGCAATTACAAACTGACATTATGGAAGAGCTTAAGTTTGAGCCTTCAATCAATGCGGCACAAATCGGTGTCGCGGTAAAAGATGGCATAGTGACTTTATCGGGGCAGGTACACAATTACTCGGAAAAAATGGATACCGAACGCGCTGCCCTACGTGTTTCGGGCGTCAAGGCTTTGGTTATTGAAATAGAAATTAGCTTGTTGGATATCAGCAAACGCACTGATGCCGACATCGCGCGGGCGGCAGAAAATATTTTGGAATGGTCAACATTTTTGCCAAATAATTCGGTCAAACTAATAGTCGAAGACGGCTGGATCAGTTTATCGGGAGCAGTCGATTGGCAATACCAAAGAGAAGCTTCGGTCGATTCCATCCGCCATTTAATGGGTGTGACCGGCGTTATCAATGACATCACCATTAAATCCCGAGTGAACTCAAGCGTTGTCAAATCGGCGATTGAAGCCGCTTTAAAACGACGTGCCAGCTGCGAAACGCAAGAAATAATAGTTAATGTCCAGGGCGACGAAGTGGTCTTGAGTGGCAAGGTGCACAACTGGTCTGAACGTGATTTGGCGATCCATTCGGCTTGGTGCGTATCGGGTGTGCGCAATGTTGAAGATAAAATGACTTTCGCTTAGTTTAATTCTTGCCATGACAAGGGGGCAGCATTTGCTGCTGCCCTTGTTGCTTCTTTTTGAAAGCGTGGTGAAACCGAATAATCGCGGCCAACTATTTAATATCCAGGAATGATGGGAAAACCTTACAGGGCAATTCACCATCAAGGACATGCAAATCGGTTCGGCAAACGCAGCAAGCCAACACTTTGATACTCATTTCACCGAGTGCTGATCAGAAGATTCTGTCCATTGCAGAGCAGAATGGGCTTGCTTTAAGTGCATAGCCAACATGTCAGCAACTCTTTTGAAATTTATTGTTTTGGAAAATCAGCATCGCGGGCAACCGTTTCCCAAGCAGCAAATTCATTCTGCAAACTGACCAGTTTGGCTTTCGCACCATCAAACGCGTCATTGCCCAAGAGCAAATGATGCGGAGGATTATTGGCTTCGACCGCTTGGACAATAGCATGGGCGGCACGTTCCGGATCACCCGACTGTTTGCCGGATATGGCACGGATATTTTTGCGCCATTTCCCGGCGGTTTTTGCGTAATCGTCGATAACGTGCCTGCTTTCGTTGGCTGAACGGCCTGCCCAATCGGTCCGGAAACCGCTG
>CAIYOW010000058.1 GCA_903927955.1 uncultured Methylococcaceae bacterium
GGTGGTCAACCAACTGATCTTCACCCACGACACCGAAGCCCAGCTGCATTTGTTGGGCATCGGCAGCACCGTGGTGCATGTGTTGTAACGCCCGGTAGATACAAGGGTGGGCACGCCGTCTGTGCCCACCGTTGCCGATGTGACGCGTGGGCATGAAAGGCGTACCCACCCTGCCAAACTAGACCCCGTGCGGATTCATTCGCATTTATTAACTCCCTACCACCCTATCAAAATCCCAAACCGCCCCCCACTGTTTAAGCAGGTCAACTTAAGGTACTATTACAGGCTAAATTTACCGGTGATGATTTAAGATGATGGATAACGATAATTTTTATTGCCTAGCCCAACAGTTGATTGAAGCCGGACGCTTTATAAACAGCCAAGGCTGGGTGCCTGCCACCAGCGGCAACTTTTCGGCACGGCTGGCGGATGGCTCGATTGCCATCACCGTGTCCGGCAAACACAAGGGACATTTGCAAATCAGCGATATTATGCTGGTTGATGCCCATGCCAATGCTTTGGATGGTAAAAAACCCTCTGCTGAAGCGGTGTTGCACACTTCAATTTACCAACGTTGCCCCGATGCGCAAGCGGTGTTGCATCCGCATTCACCTAATGCCATTTTGGTGTCTAGGTTATTTACTGACGAGATTATTTTGGAAGGCTATGAGTTGCTGAAAGCTTTTAAGGGCATCACCAGCCACGAAAGCCGGATCAGCATCCCTATTTTTGCCAACGATCAGGACATTCCGCGCCTTGCCCGACAAGTGGAGCAGTATATGGACAGGCACGGGGAGATTGTCGCCTATATTATTGCCGGACACGGCCTGTATACTTGGGCGACATCGGTGGCTGAAACGCTGCGTTATCTGGAGGCGTTAGACCACTTGTTCAATTATGAATTACGACTAAAAGGAATCAGACCATGAGCCTACTTGCCATTTACCCGGACAACAACCCGCTGCAAGGCGAGCGTTATAGTGGCTACGATGCCATTTGCCAGCAATTGGCGGCTATTGGCGTGCAATTTGAACGCTGGGCCACTGTTGACGGGCTAGCGGCTGATGCCGACCCTGCCACAGTGCTGGCTGCTTATGCCGAACCGGTGGCTCTGCTCAACGGGCAGTATGGCTTTCAGTCGGTGGATGTGATCAGCCTGAGTCCTGAGCATCCCAACAAGGCCGAATTGCGGCAAAAATTTTTGGCTGAACATACCCATGATGATTTTGAGGTGCGTTTTTTTGTGGCGGGTAGCGCTTTGTTTTATTTGCATGTCGGTGCTAAAGTTTATACCGTGCTGTGTGAACAAGGCGATTTGATAAGCGTACCCGCACATACGCCGCACTGGTTTGATATGGGCGAAAACCCGTACTTTGTCGCTATCCGATTGTTCACCACTGCTGAGGGTTGGGTTGCCCAAATGACGGGCAGCACGATTGCCCAATCTTTCCCGACTTATGATGAAACGGTGGCCAGTTTATGATTAAGGCGATTGTCACCGATATTGAAGGCACTACAACGTCTCTATCGTTTGTCAAGGATGTGCTGTTCCCTTATGCCCGCAGCCATCTGGCAGACTATGTGCAAAGCCACGCACAGCAACCGGCGCTTAAGACATTGCTGGATAATGTCTGCACAACAGTAGGTAAACAACTAACACCAGCGGAAATTATTGCCCAATTGCTGGCTTGGCTGGATAACGATGAAAAAATCACCCCGTTAAAATCATTGCAAGGGCTGATTTGGTTAGATGGTTATCGGCAAGGCGCGTTCACCGGCCATATTTACCCCGATGTGCCGTTGGCTTTTAGGGCGTGGAAAGCGGCGGGGCTTGATTTGTACATTTATTCGTCCGGTTCTGTGCAAGCGCAAAAGCTGTTGTTTGGCCATACCAGTTATGGAGATTTGACCCCGCTGTTATCGGGTTATTTTGACACCCATATTGGCAGCAAACGCGAGCAAGCTTCTTATCAGGCCATTGCCGACCAGATTGGCTTGCCCGCCTCGTGTGTGTTGTTTTTGTCGGATATTAAAGAAGAGTTGGATGCCGCACAGGCGGCGGGGTTTGCCACGGTTTGTTTATGCCGCGAAGGAGTGTTGGCGGATATGTCGGGGCATAAGGTGGTAGACAGTTTTGCTGGCATTGGGGTGTAAGTTATGCGTGCTAATACAACCCTGCACTACCGTCCATTTCCCCAGTCTGCCCGTATAACATCGGTCGTCCGGCATTGAGCCAAGCCGCATCAATCACTTCGCACACGGCAATCTTATGGTCGCCCGCTTCGCTGAAATGGCTGACTTTGCAATCAAAATACACCAGACAATCAGACATCACCGGTGCGCCAGTTTGTGCCGTTTGCCAAGCACAGGCGGTCATTTTGTCGGACAGGTTGCCACGGCCAAAATGTTCGGCAAGGGCATAATGGTTTTGCCCCAGCACATTGACCGTGCAAATCATGCCTTTTTGCAACAGCGTGTACGAAAAATGCGCGGGGTTGATGCTAAAGGCCAGCATGGGCGGTTTAAAAGACACTTGCATGACCCAAGCTGCGGTGAAGGCGTTTTGTCGTTGCCCATCGGTGACAGCAATGACATAAACACCGTGGCTGATTTGTTTGAACAGATTGGCGCTGTTTTCTATCACGGGCGGGTCTCCAGTTGGATACGCATGGATAAATCGATGGCTTGTACATTTTTAGTCAGTGCGCCAATGGAAATGTAATCCACCGCTGTTTCGGCGACGGCGCGGATGTTGTCCAAGGTGATATTGCCGGATGCTTCCAGCTCTATGGCTTTGCCTTGTCGGGTCGGGGCTTGTTTATTGATGGCAACGGCAGTTTGCAAATCGGCTAGGCTGAAGTTGTCGAGCATGATGCGTCCAGGCTGTACCGCCAGTGCTTGATGCAGTTCGTCCAGTGTTTCCACTTCCACTTCTATGGGTTGGCTGGTTATTTGCCGCGCCGCCTGTACGGCTTGTGCCAGTGAGCCAGCGGCGATAATGTGGTTTTCTTTTATCAACACGCCATCATAAAGCCCGATGCGGTGGTTATGGCAACCGCCACAAGCCACCGCGTATTTTTGCGCCACACGCAAACCGGGTAAGGTTTTGCGGGTGTCGAGAATTTTGCAGCCGGTGCCGGCCACGGCATCGGCATAGCGTTTGGCTATAGTGGCGGTGGCGGATAAGGTTTGTAGGCAGTTGAGCGCGGTGCGTTCGCCAGTGAGCAATGCCCGGGCAGAGCCTTGCAGCGTGCACAACAGGGTGTCCGCCGCCAACCAGTCGCCCTCCGCCACCCACCAAGTCACGCTGACTTGCGGATCCAATTCATCAAATACCGCATTAAACCACGCTTGCCCGCACATCACCATGGCTTCACGGGTAATGACTTGGGCGCTGGCAGTCAGTTCGGCAGGGATAATGGCTGCGGTCAGGTCGCCACTGCCCACGTCTTCTGCAAGAAACGGTTTGATATTGACGATGTCCATTGGGGTCTGTGCGTTGTGCTGGCTAAAGGTTAAGGGTGGTTAGCTATCGTTTAACTTGGGGTATAGCGTTGCTTGATGGCTTTTGCCAATTGGTGTACCGCCATTGCGTATTTGTTGCTGTTATTGTATTTTTTGATGACTTTGAAGTTAGGGTGTATATACCAGTATTCTGGGCCTTGATTAGTGCTTAGCTCGATGATGGCGGGGTTGCTGGCCGGGCTACCGGGTTGTGTGACAGGGTTATGGTATTGCCAGCCACTACGCGAGAAATAATGCGCAACGCTGCCAATGGCATCTTGCGGGTCCCATAAGTCGCGCCGTCCGTCTTGGTTAAAATCAACC
>CAIYOW010000059.1 GCA_903927955.1 uncultured Methylococcaceae bacterium
GCCGTGTTCAAGCTGGAATGTTTGAAGATCAAACATAAAACCAACCATTTCGCCACACGGGCTAAGTTGTTTATAAAAGCGAACCAGATGGCGTATGAGGAGTTGCAGATATTACGGGCTGCGTAACATCAGTTATTTATATTTTTGTCGGCACTGACCAATATTTTTATAGGCATCATTTATTACCAAGACTTATTGACAGCAGAAAAAAACCTGCGCGCCTTTGAATTGCTATTGGCCAATTTTGTCAAAGTGTTCACGTCCTTAATGGTTTTCGTTGGTTTATGTACTTGGTGGCTAATTTTAAATGACGAAAGCCGACGGGTGGCACAGGAAGAAACCCGCAAACAAACCCAATTGCTGTTGACAGAAATCGACGAACATAAAAAAACGGATATTAAGCTGCAACAAACACTGGCAATGGCCGACACCGCCAATACGGCTAAAAGCCGATTTTTAAGCAATATGAGCCATGAAATCCGTTCGCCATTAAACAGCATTATCGGTTATGCGCATATCCTCCATAAAGACCCGACCATACCCGAACACCGCAAACAAGCCGTGGAAACGCTAAAACGCAGCAGTGAACATTTGTCTTCACTCATTGAAGATATTTTGGATATCGCCCGTATAGAAGCCCGCCGTTTTGAACTTAAATATGAACCCATTAACTTTGCAAACTTTATCCAACACTTGGTTTTTATATTCAAAACCCAAGCGGAAGAAAAAGGCTTGCAGTTCAATTGTTATGTTGCCCATACGCTGCCGCAACGGGTTCGCGGTGACGAGAAAAGGGTTGGGCAAATTTTAATCAACCTACTGGGCAATGCCGTCAAATTCACGCAGTCAGGTGAAATAGATTTCCGCATTGGCTACAGTAGCGGCGTAGCCAATTTTGTCATCAGCGATACTGGTCCGGGCATTGATGAGGAGCAGCTGGAAACCATCTTCCAACCTTTTATCCGCCTTAACACCCTGACCGGCAATGCCAATACCGGTAGCGGTTTAGGACTGACGATCAGCAAAATACTGGCCGACATTATGGGCGGTGAACTTACCGTAAAAAGCACATTAGGGCAGGGTTCAAGCTTTGCCGTAAGGTTACTGTTGCCCAGTTTGCCTGCAGACAGCGAAGCACTGCCCGAACAACAGATCATTGGTTATCAGGGCAACCGGAAAAAATTATTGGTTGTTGATGACCAAGCCGACCATAGGCAAATTATCCTCGATATTTTAGAGCCACTGGGTTTTTATTTGTACGAGGCCTGTTCTGGCGAAGATTGCCTGGATAAAATTGCCGAAACGGCACCTGACTTGATTCTATTGGATTTGTCAATGGGTGGTATCAATGGTACGGAAACCGCATTGCAACTGCGCCAACAAAACCACACCATGCCTATTGTGGTGCTTAGCGCGAACGCCTATGCTAGTGATCGCCTCAGTGCGGTCAATGCCGGCTGCAATGACTTTCTGAGCAAACCTATCCAAGTAGAAGAATTATTGCGTAAACTCAAGCTACATCTTGGCTTGGTATGGCTTAGCCAAGATGATCCGACCACTCAGGCCGCACTCAGTTCGGACGCATTTAACCGACAATTGCCGCAACCGATGATTGATGAGCTGGTAAATTTTGTGCGTATCGGTGACTTGCGCGGGCTGAACAAACGTATTGACGCGTTGATGCCACTCAGTGCCGAATACCGTCCCATTTTGCTAAAAATAAAAACCTTGGCTGGCGAATTTCGCCTTGGGGAAATCCGTAAGCAATTAGGTATGTAGTGCTGCCAATAAACCTAGCCAATGACTGGAGACACTATCAATGACCCTAGAGCAATACAGCCATAGCACCGTGATGATTGTGGATGATACGCCCGGCAATCTGGCGCTGTTGTCGGACACGCTGGCCGAAGCCGATTATCGGGTTTTAGTTGCCACTGACGGACTATCTGCCATTGAACAAATACGCTACCTAAAGCCCGATATCATTTTGCTTGATGTCATGATGCCAGGCATAGATGGTTTTGAGACCTGTCGCCGTCTTAAGGCCAACCCCGACACCGCCAACATTCCAGTATTGTTTATGACCGGACTGAGCGAGTTGGATAATTTGCTGCGCGGTTTTGGCGAAGGGGCGCAAGATTATATTGTTAAGCCTATCCGCCCTCCTGAAGTGCTGGCCCGCATTGCCGCACATCTCACTCAGGCAAGAACATTCCAGCGTGTTGAACATGCCTCGCAGCAGGTTAATTTTTCGGCGGTTAGCATCAATTCCGTAAGCCGTATTATCTGGTTGACACCCACGGCCAAACAATGGCTGAATGATTTTGCCCAACAAAATGGCGAATCTGGCGCGACTGAATTAGGCGATTGGTTACCGCCGCCACTGGCCAACTGGGCCAATGGTGCTATCAAATCTGCCACGCAAGCCGGACAAGACAGCTATGCCGATTACAGCAACAAGTTTGGCTTTTCCGCAAAAATAGCTTTGTCGCCACATGGCGGCGAGTACTTGTTGTTATTGCAAAAATCCGCTAGCGAATGGGACTTGGAAGCATTAAGAAGCTCCCTAGGGCTGACACTGCGGGAAGCGGAAATTTTAATGTGGATTTCGCGAGGTAAAACCAATAAGGAGATTGGTATGATTTTGGATACTAGCCCTCGGACGGTGAACAAACACTTGGAGCATATTTTTGAAAAACTGGGCGTAGTTACCCGGGCCGCTGCGGTTACACTGGTGTTGCAACAATCCAGTAGCCATTTGAACTGAATGTGCGGAAGGCTATTATTCGCTAACGGCCCTGCGTTTACGTTCACGTTGCATAAAACTATAAAGCCCTTCCACTTTGTCACGCGCCCACGGCGTTTTGCGCAAAAATTTTAGGCTAGAGGTAACGCTGGGGTCTGTGCTAAAACAGCGTATCGGAATCCGTAGTGCCAACTCAGCCCAACCGTAATGGGCAACCAGCTCGGTTACAATAGTCTGCAAAGTGATGCCGTGCAAAGGGTTATGGCGTTGGTCCGCAAGTTTAGGTAAGGTGCTATCTTCTGAGTTTTGGGTCATAGGGCTAATCTAAGATTAAGTATTTGAATAATTTAAAAAACACTGTCGGGTAACGGTCTGCAAACTAGCCTGATCATCAGCGACTGGGCAAGATTGAAGGTTGCCGCCTTGATGTTTTTTGCTTGCATACTCTTATCGCCGCCGCACAGCAAAACGATGAGGTATGGTTTTGAAAAATATCAATAGTTATAGATGTTATACACCATTATATGTGCATTTCAAGTTTCCTTTTTAGGGGTATACTTAACGTTGGGCAGTCCAAGTCGGTGGAGCCGGTCGGTTTCGGTTCATCTTCTTCAGATTTCATGGCGACGGATAACACGAAATCATCATTCGTAGACGCAATAAAGAATCGTCAAACAACTATTGGACGTTATAATTTCCGCACAATTTATTTTGTGAGAGTAGTTCATGATGGCTGTAGAAACTATTGAAGAACAAATTGCGGGGTTAGATAACGCTTCGTTTGCCAAGCTCCGTGATTGGTTTATTGAATTCGACCACGCTCGGTGGGACAAGCAAATTGAAGCAGATTCAAATAACGGAAAACTGGATTTTCTTATTAATGCCGCTTTGGCTGAACACCAAGCTGGAAATTCGAGGGATATTTGAAACACAAAACAGCGTCCAGCTTTTGGAGTTGCTACGAACTTCTCCCAATGGATATTCTCAGTTTTGCTGACAAAAACTTTCAACTGTTAAACGCCGATTCTTCTCATACATCATTGCAATTCAAAAAAGTCGGCAAAGTCTGGTCTGCCTGTGTTGGTTTCCATTATCTGCGGTCGCCACACCGATTGAAGATGGCTTTCTTTGGATTTGGATTGGTACCCATGCAGAATACTACAAATTACTTCGTTAATGAGGCTCGTCGAAACATACTACGTTGGCTTTTATCCGCTAGTGCTGGCTGGAAACTGTAGTTTGTATTTTTGGTAATTATCCAGCTCCCGAAGCACTTGTTAAGCTCAACAAGTCAGTCAAATGGGGCGCGCCGCCCGCTGGCGGTTTTGAAGTTTGGTTTTTTATCAAGGTTCGGCGGCTTCGGCTACCCTCACCCAACGTGCTTTGCGCAGCCAACGCGGTTTGTCCGGTCAATATAATGCATCAAACAGCGGCTACCCCTGCACATCCCCCACCACATAACTCGACCCGCCGGAATGCAAGCCTAAGCGTTCAAACAAGGCGACATCATGATTGGTCATAGGATTATCAGTGGTCAACAGTTTGTCGCCATAAAATATTGAATTAGCCCCTGCCAAAAAGCACAACGCCTGCATTTCATCACTCATGTCTTTGCGACCTGCCGACAAGCGTACCCGCGAGGTGGGCATCATAATACGGGCCACGGCAATGGTGCGGACAAACACCAAAGGGTCTAGCGGTTCGGTACCCATCAAGGGCGTGCCTTCCACTTGCACCAGCATGTTGATCGGCACGCTTTCCGGATGTTTGGGCAGGTTAGCAAGTTCCAGCAACAGCTTGGCGCGGTCTTGTTCGCCTTCGCCCATGCCGACAATGCCGCCACAGCAGACGTTGATACCGGCATCACGCACCCGCCCTAGTGTGTCCAGGCGGTCTTGGTAGGTGCGGGTGGTGATGACTTCGGAATAATAATCTTCTGAGGTGTCCAAATTGTGGTTGTAATAATCCAAGCCACCTTCTTTTAAACGAATGGTTTGGGCATCGGTCAACATGCCTAGGGTGACACAGGTCTCCATACCCAATGCCTTGACCCCTTGCACCATTTCCACCACGCGCTCAATATCGCGGTCTTTCGGTTGCCGCCATGCCGCACCCATGCAAAAACGTGACGCGCCTTGATCTTTGGCCTGTTGTGCGGCTTGCAGCACCTTGTCAATGGGCATCAATGCTTCAGGGGTTAGGCCGGAATCATAGCGGGCGCTTTGCGGGCAATAACCGCAATCTTCCGAACAGGAACCGGTTTTGATACTGAGCAAGCTGCTGATTTGCACCTCGTTAGCGTCAAAATTTTCACGATGGACAGTTTGTGCCTTAAAAATTAAATCATTAAATGGCAGGGCAAACAGGCTTTGGACTTCGGCAAGTTGCCAATTGTGACGTAATGCAGACATGCGGGGCGACTCCGGCTATAGTGGTTGATCAGTGCGGATTGGACAACAGGCCGTTTTAAGTCGGCACCCCACTTATCAACTTAGAATTATAAAATGGTAAACAACTGGCTTGATATTATACAGCATTACCTGTTGCCGCCTACCTGCATGTTATGCGGGCATAGCGGTATGGCGGGTTGTCATTTGCGAGGTTTGTTATGGAAGTAGTGTTAAAAATCAAAGTGATCGCGTCAAATTATATTTTCGGACGCGATGCTCAACTTTAAATGACTTGAAGACAAGGCTGCGACTTCCGTAGAGTTTTTTACCAAAAGCAACTTAATTACGGGGAAGGGTCGGGCCATATCACCTAGCCTGGCAGACCGAGGCGGAATTTAGCCATTGTGCGGCGAAGTATGAGAAATGTTATCGCTTTGATGAGCATGTGCCGAGCCAGTTTCGACGTGGGCATCTGTTGCCATGCCCTAGCCGCCGCGAATGTCGACCAACGCGACGTGCTGCGGGGGATGGCCGTTGATCTGTACGAGCCGCTGATCGGGTACAAAGGTTTACATACAGTCCCGCCCAAAGCAAGGGCTGGAAAAATTCGTTTGTCAGCCAACTGAACGCGCTGCGCACCGGTTTCGTGATTGGGTTGACCCGCAAGTTGGGCAGGTGGTCTCTTAGTGGCATGTCATAAGTTACTATTTTATGACAAATTACAGATTAAACCCACTATCCCTAACTAATGCTAATCGTTGTTGATTGTAGTAAAAGACAAAAAACAATCGGAAACCACCATAACACAGTGCCAGCGCGTTCCTTAATTTATACAGATTGACGTTTGCGCTCTGAGGCAAGTAACAATAACCCAGATAGTAAACCTAAACTTATGCCCAAACAACCAGCATCCAGCTCTGGCGCGCTAGCTATGCCGCCAGCACCCCGACCGCCGCCAAAAGCAATAGGCGCATCAACTGCAGCTGCAGGTGTCAGTATCTCCGCGACTTGCACACCGGGTGCGTTGCCAGTCTCACCGGGCAAATTACCCCACGCTTGGTCGCGCACAGTGAAATTGTCTGCCTCAAATCCAGTGCCGGCACTGTCAGACAGCACAACCTTATCAAATGTTGTACCATTGACGCCATAGAAGTTAATGAATCCGAACGGTTCCCAAGAGTCGCCTCCTTTCCAAGGGCCTGATGGATTGCCGTAGTATGAACGGGGCAATGGATTCATCAGCGACTGGGTAGTAAACTCGCCTACTTGCACACCATGATTGTAGAAAGTCAAATCGTTGAAAGAATCACCGGCTGACCACCACATGCCAAAGTACGAGGCCGATGAGTTCAGTGTCAGGGTGGAGGTCTCAACCGCATTTCTACCGCCTACGGCGCCGCCATAAGCTGGGTTAGATTCAACCTGATAATTGCCAGTGCCGCCAGCACCGCCATAGACGTTGGCAGGAACAATATAAGCCTGGTCAAAGGAGCCAATTTGTGTGCCTGTGCTGGACATCCACGCCAAGTTAGTCAGCTTTTCGCCTGACCCTACATTCAGGCTATTAAACGATTCTACCTGGGTGCCTTGGAGTGAGCTGGTTTGTTGACCAGGTGCTTCGGCATAAGTGACAACCAAAGCAGGATCGGCAGACGCCCCGCTTTCGGCATAAACATTAGAGGCCAGCATAACAGCGGTTATTACTGGAAGAGTTTTAAAAAATTTCATGGCATCACCTAACTAAAAAAATTAACAAGAATCCATCCATGAATAACCTTACAAATCAACCTGCAAACTACTTGACACACTCGCCAAATATAAAATAGGCATTAATTATAGCACTGGATTTATAATACAGGCAAGTTATTCATTATGCAGACATGCGGGGCGACTCCGGCTATAGTGGTTGATCAGTGCGGATTGGACAACGTGCCGTTTTAAGCAGCCCCACTTATCAACTTAGAATTATAAAATGGTAAACAACTGGCTTGATATTATACAGCATTACCTGTTGCCGCCTACCTGCATGTTATGCGGGCATAGCGGTATGGCGGGTTATGACATTTGCGAGGTTTGTTATGGCCATTTGCCCAGAAACACATCTTGTTGCGTACAATGCGGGCTGCATTTGCCGGATGGGTCAGGCGAGCCGCTGCTGTGCGGGCGGTGCTTGGGCAACCCGCCTGCTTACGATCAGGTCTACGCGCCTTTTTTGTATCAGGGGAGCATACGCCATTTGTTGGCGGGGTTAAAATTTGCCGCCCACTATAAGCATGCCCGTCTGTTAGGATCATTGCTGGCGGTGCATTTACAATCCCGCCCCAAGCCAGCACTGTTGCTGCCTATGCCCTTGCATAACAAGCGTTACCGCCAGCGCGGTTTTAACCAATCGATAGAAATTGCCAAAACCGTTGCCAAACGGCTACACATCCCGTTGGCTTTAAACCTCTGTGTACGCCAGCGAGACACACCTGAACAAAAGAATTTATCGGCCAAGCTACGCAGCCAAAACATTAAAAACGCTTTTGTGGTGCGCCGCCCCTTGCAAGGCGAAACGGTTGTCATTTTGGATGATATTATGACTACGGGTTCTACCGTGCAGGAATTGGCGTTGGCACTAAAACAAGCCGGTGCCGGTCGGGTGGAGGTTTGGGTTTGTGCGCGGGCTTAAAATTTAGGGGTCGATAAAAAATTTTTTCAGCGGTGACTATGTCAGATGGTGGGTTTCGTATTAGCTAAGCAATGCGGGGCTGAAAGCCGAGGGCGTTGCCCGGATAGACCGGTATTGTGGGCAGCCTTGTTTGTTTTGCCTTAGTGGTTATAATAACCACCATGAACAGCAAGCAATTGATTAGGGTACTGGAATAGGATGGCTGGTTTTTGCGTAGTGTAAAAGGCAGCCATCACATTTATGTGCATTCGCTCAGGCAGGGGCATTTGAGTGTGCCGCATCCCAAGTCTGATTTAGGCAAGGGGCTGGTTGCCAAAATACTCAAGCAAGTGGGGTTGAAATGAAATTTTTTATCGCTATCGAATCCGGTGACGAAGACCATGCTTTTGGCGTGGTGGTGCCGGATTTGCCGGGCTGTTTTTCGGCGGGTGACACGTTGGACGAGGCGTTTGACAATGCCAAGGCGGCGATTGAGCTTTGGGTGGAAACGGTGATTGAAGACGGCGGCGTTATTCCGGCAGGCAGCCGCTTGGCTGAGCATCAGGCTAATCCAGAGTTTTCTGGCTGGACGTGGGCGTTGGTGGAGGTGCCGGTGGAAAAATATTTGGGGCCGGCGGAAAAAATCAATATTACCATGCCGGGGTTGTTGTTGAGCTGGGTTGACCAGTATGCCAAGGCGCATGGTATGACGCGTTCTGGTTTTTTGGCGCACGCGGCGCGGCAGGCTATGCGCTATTGATAGGATGGCGATGGTCTGCATGTTATGTATAATATAAACTGTCAGGCTATGCTTATGATAACCATCACAGCCGTAGAATTCCAAGATCGCCACTGAGGTTGAGGACAGCCATTTATCTTACGGGCCTATTGACGGGGTATACCTTTAGCTATGATGCCAAACGTGTTCTATAAAAATGCCAGTATTACTTTGGCTGTTAGCCTAGCCTTGAGCGGCTGTATGTTAGGGCCTGATTTTAAGCGTCCAGTAGCACCCAAATTGCTCGATTACGGCCAGACTAAAGCCAGCGCTCCAACAGAAGGCCGCGCAAGTGCAACGCTATTGCCGGGTAAGGATATTCCAGGCTTGTGGTGGGGCTTGTTCCGTTCGCCAAAGTTGAATGCGTTAATCCAACAAGGGCTACGGCACAGTCCTGATTTGCAGGCGGCGCAAGCGGCACTGGCGGCAACGCAAGAAAGTGCCAGCGCCCAAAAAGGGGCTTTATTCCCATCGCTCGATGCCAGTTTTACCGATAATCGGCAAAAAACCTCGGGGGCGTTGTTTGGCAACCCCAATTTTGGCGGCTCATTGTTCACACTTTACAATGCTTCGGTGCAAGTGTCTTATAGTTTGGATGTGTTCGGGGCTATACGGCGGCAAATCGAGTCGTTGAATGCCCAGGCCGAATACCAGCGCTTTTTGCTGGAAGGGGCTTTTTTGGCATTGGCAGGGAATATTGTCACCACTGCCATACAAGAAGCCTCGCTCAGGGAACAGATTACGGCTACCGAGGCGATGATTGCCAGCCAAACCCGCCAACTAGAGCTTATTAAGCAGCAAGTGCAAGTAGGCAGCGCATCTCGTTCGGCGGTGTTGGCACAGCAAGCGGCATTGGCGCAAACCCAAACGCAATTGCCGCCGTTACAACAGCAATTGGCGCAAAGCCGTCATCAACTGAGTTTGTTGGTGGGTGATCTTCCCCACCATGCGCCCGCTGCCCAGTTTAGCTTAGCCGACTTGCATGAACCGGAACAATTGCCGCTCAGTGTGCCTAGCCAGTTGGTGGAACATCGTCCCGATATCCGTGCCCAAGAGAGCATGTTACATGCTTCAACCGCCCAGATTGGCGTATTGACCGCCAGCGTGTTCCCTAGTTTTGCGCTGACCGCCAGTTCCAGCACCATTGCCACCGATGCCACCAATATGTTTGTACCCGGCAGCTATATTTGGAGTGCGGGCGGCAAGGTGTTACAGCCGATTTTTCATGGCGGTCAATTCACCCATGCCCGAAGTTCAGCTATTGCCACCTATGAGCAAGTCGCCGCACAATATCAAAGCACCGTGTTAAAGGCATTCCATGATGTGGCTGACACGCTCAGTGCTTTGGATCACGATGCTGCGGAGCTGGCAGCACAAAACCATGCCCAACAAACCGCTCAGGAAAGTTTGTCGTTATTGCAAGCGCAATACGGGGTGGGGGCCGCAAGTTATTTGCAAGTGCTTGATGCCGAACGCCTGTACCAACAATCCCTGTTGGGGCAAATTAAGGCCCAAGCGGCCCGTTTGGCGGATAGTGCGGCATTGCTGCAAGCTTTAGGCGGCGGCTGGTGGAACCGTGCCGATTTGTCCACAACTATAAAAGCCCCCAAAGCGGCTGAAAAGACTACCTTACAGCAAGATATCAACTGTTTTATTCATGCTTGCATCGATCAAGGCAATTCAATATTTGCCCCTGCAACTCAACAGGAAACCAACAAATGATTAAGCGGATGTTAATTATGCTGGTGCTGGTCGGCTTGGTGCTGGGCGGTATTTTTGGCTTTATCAGTTTTAAAGGCCGCATGATCAAGCAATACATGATGGCCGGTGGCGAGCCGTTGCAGACGGTATCCACTTTAGAGGCAGACCAGCAAGATTGGTTGCCGCAATTGGAAGCGGTCGGCAGTTTGCGGGCGTTACAAGGGGTGGAATTGACTTCCGAATTGCCAGGCATTGTTGCCGATATTTATTTTCAGCAAGGCAAACCCGTCAAAGCCGGTGAGCCATTGCTGCAATTACGCTGCTATGACGACCAAGCCCGCTTAAAATCGTTGACCGCTACGGCAAAGTTGGCACAGCTGACCTATCAGCGCAGCCAAGCGCAATTTAATGTTAAGGCCATCAGCCAGCAAACATTAGACAATGACAAGGCCAATTTGGATATTGCCCTTGCCAATGTTGCCGCACAGCAAGCATTGCTGGATAAAAAACTTATCCGCGCACCGTTTACTGGTCAGTTGGGGGTGCGTGCCGTTGATGTGGGGCAATATTTGGCGGCTGGCACCGCCATCACTACGTTACAGGCGTTGGACAATTTGTTTGTGGATTTTCTGATGCCCCAACAGGCTCTATCCAGTGTGGCGATAGGGCAGGCGGTACAGGTAAAAACCGATGCCTATGTCGGGCAAGAATTTACTGGAGTGATTTCTGTCATTAATCCCAAAGTGGATTTAAATACGCGTAATGTGCAAATTCGGGCTACTTTAAAAAATCCGGGCCATAAGTTATTGCCGGGTATGTATGCAAAAGTACTGGTCAGTACCGGTGCGGCACAGGCCTTTGTCACTTTGCCACGCACGGCAATCAGTTTTAGCCCTTATGGGGCGACCGTTTATCTTATCAAAGGCAACGGCAAGGATGACAAAGGCAATGACAAGCTAATGGCCAAGCAAACGTTTGTCACCACGGGGGCTAGCCGTGGTGACCAGATTGCCGTTACGCAAGGCGTGAGTGTTGGCGACCAAGTCGTGACATCAGGCCAAGTCAAGCTGCACAACGGTTCGCCAGTGCGTATCAATAACAGCGTGCAACCTAGCAACGATTCTAATCCTAAACCGATTGACCAATAACACGGACGCTCTCGGCTTTTCTTGTCGGCGATATGGCGGCCTGATGCTTGCCTTATCGTCCTATCGCGCCATTTTTTCACGCCTTGACCATGTCTTTTCCGCATCTGACCGATAAGCTCCAAGCGTTGGCGGCGCAAGGGCTGTACCGTCAGCGCCACGCCATAGATTCCCCGCAAGGTATTTTTTTGCAACGCGAAGGCCTGTCAGTCATTAATTTTTGCAGCAATGACTATTTGGCGTTAGCCAACCATCCGGCGGTAGTGAAGGCGTTTAAGGATGCCGTTGACACGCACGGTGTCGGCAGTGGTTCGGCGCATTTGATTTGCGGGCATCATAGCGAACATCATGCCTTGGAAGAAGAGCTGGCGGCCTTTACCGGACGTTCCCGTGCCTTGTTGTTTTCCACCGGTTATATGGCCAACGTCGGGGTTATTAATGCCTTGGTCGGGCGCGGTGATACGGTTTTTGAAGACCGCCTTAACCATGCCTCATTATTGGATGGGGGATTGTCTTCGGGGGCTATTTTTAAACGTTATGCCCATGCCGATGTGCGGCAACTCGATAAGCTGTTAGCAATGGCAGCGGGCAATAAAGCGCTTTGCAATAAGCTAGTGGTCACCGATGGTGTGTTCAGCATGGATGGCGATTGGGCACCATTGGCGGATTTGGTGGGCGTGGCAAAAAAACATGATGCTTGGCTGATGGTCGATGATGCACATGGCTTGGGCGTGTTGGGAGCAACCGGTGGCGGGCTATTGCAGCAACACGGTTTGAGCCAAGACGATGTGCCCGTGTTAATGGCTACTTTGGGTAAAAGTTTAGGTACTTTTGGGGCTTTTGTGGCCGGTTCGGAGGAGCTGATTGAGACGCTTATCCAAACAGCCAGAACTTATCTGTATACCACCGCTTTACCCCCTGCTATTGCCGCCGCCACCCGTGCCAGCTTGCGTATAGTCATCA
>CAIYOW010000060.1 GCA_903927955.1 uncultured Methylococcaceae bacterium
CAGGAAATCCATCAGCAGCAAAGGGTGCCCGCCAAAGATTTTCTTGAACACCAGGTCGTTCTTCGGGTCGAGGTAGCGTGCCATTGGCTGTCCGGTTGGGTGGTTGGCGGGTTTAATGTATCAAAGATTAGGCATCGTCACTGCAAACAGGCAAACCCCCAAGTAAAGATGACAGGGGATTACCGGCATAACCGGTAATCCCCTGCAAATGCCTAGCAGTCCATCAATCCAGATTGAACAGCGGGTTTATGCCAACAAAGCCAGCAGCTCTTCAGTTTTGGCAAGCATTAATGCTTCATCTCCACGCGATTCCACATTCAACCGGACGAGTGGCTCAGTGTTGGAACAGCGCAGGTTAAAGCGCCAGTCGGCAAACTCCATGCTTAAACCATCGGTAAAATCAACCACGATAGCACTGGCCTGATAATAGTTTTGCACTTTCTCAATAGCGGCGGCGGAGTCTTCAATCTCGCGGTTGATTTCACCGCTGGCGGGGAACAATTGCATCCGTTCATCAACCAATTGTGACAATTTTTTGCCGCTTTTTGCCATCAATTCCAGCACCAGCAACCAAGGGATCATACCACTGTCGCAATAGGCGAAATTTCTGAAATAATGATGGGCGCTCATTTCGCCACCGTAAACGGCATCTTCCAAGCGCATCCTTTCCTTAATAAAGGCATGACCGGTCTTGCTTTGCACCGGAATGCCGCCCAAGCCACTGACGATATCAATGGTGTTCCATGACAGGCGCGGGTCGTGGACGATTTTTGCACCGGGATTATGCTGCAAGAAAGCGGCGGCGAGCAGGCCGACAATGTAATAGCCTTCGATAAAACGGCCCGTTTCATCAAACAAGAAGCAACGGTCAAAGTCACCATCCCAAGCGATACCCAAATCAGCTTGATGCGCCAAAATGGCGTCAATGGTGCTGCTACGGTTTTCGGGCAGTAACGGGTTAGGGATGCCGTTAGGGAAGTGACCATCAGGCTCATGATGGATTTTGATAAATTCTATCGGTGCCTGTGCCGCTTTAAAAGCCGCTTCCAACCAGTCCACCACATGCCCTGCCGCACCGTTACCGGCATTGACCACCACTTTTAATGGTTTCAAGGAAGCCAAGGACAGATAAGTCAATAAATGTTCAGTATAGGCTGCACCATTGGCAACCGAGGTGATGCTGCCGCGCTCTGCCAGCGGTGCGGCGAACACGTTGGCTTCAGCCAAGCGCTTGATGTCATGCAAACCAGTGTCGCCGCTGACCGGCTTGCTTTGTTCGCGCACCAGCTTCATGCCGTTGTAGTCTTTGGGATTGTGGCTGGCTGTGACCATAATGCCGCCGTCCATCATGTTGCCTTCATTGTGGTAGGCAAAAGTCGCAAAATAAACTTCTTCGGTGCCGCACAAACCAATGTCGAAGACATCCACACCGGCATCATTAAGTCCACGGATGACCGCGTCGGCCATTTCATCGCTGGATAAGCGGATGTCGCGCCCGACCACCACTCGTTTGGGCTGTAAATGTTCCGCATAAGCACGGCCTATGCGGTAAGCAATGTCAGTATTTAGCTGGTCAGGAATGCGGCCACGAATGTCGTAGGCTTTAAAGCAGCTTAGGGTGTCGGTCATATCTTTGCCTTGAAGGGTAATTGTAATCTTTTCATTCTAAACCATTTAGTGATTACAAGAAAAGCCACTATCCTGTTAATATTAAATTGTCAGGATAACCATAACGCCTTTGCCAAGGTGGTCGGGCCAAAATTTTACCCGCCCGTCGGCTTTTGTTATCGGTGCTTGGCTTAACCACACATAAAACTTTAACCTTTTTGCCACTTTAAACTCACCTTTTGGATTGCAAACATGAATGATGAGCAAGCTCCTAGAAAATTGACTAAATTTTATATTGGTTTGGCGTTGTTTTTTTTATCTGCCAGTACAGTGCTGTTTGTCACCGACCCTTTTATCATGGCTGATATTGGCTTGTTGATGTTAAGCGTTTACCTTATGGTCACCGGCCTTAAAAACAGGATTAGCGGATAGCTTTAGGAAACTGGTTTTCGGCGGCTTATAAGCAAAAACTCAGGTTATCAATCAGCCTCGCCTTGCCTAGCCAAGCGGCAGCCAGTATCACTAAGGCTTGGTCGCTGGTTTGGGCGGGTAGCAGTGTGTCGCGTTGGCAGATGTTGAAGTAGTCCGGTCGGAAGCCTGCATTTTGTAGGGCCAACAGTGCCTGTTGCGCTAACTCGGAGTAGTTGCGGTTGCCGTTGGTGATAGCGTCGCGGGTCTGGCATAGGGTTTGGTGCAGCAGTGCGGCGGTGCTTTTTTCGCTGTCGCTCAGGTAGCTGTTGCGCGAGCTTTTGGCTAAGCCACTGGCATCGCGCACGGTTTCCACCCCAATGATATCAATGGGCATGTTTAAGTCGTGCACCATTGTTTTGATGACCGTAAATTGCTGGAAGTCTTTCAGGCCAAATACCGCACAATGCGGTTGCACCATATTGAACAGCTTGCAAACAATGGTGGCGACCCCGTCAAAGTGACCGGGCCGGGTTTGCCCGCAGTGCAGGCTTGCCAGTCTCGGCACAGAAACAATGGTTTGTGGTCTGTCGCCATACACTTCCTGCACACTGGGCATAAACAGGCAATCAGTGTTTGCAGCGGCCAGCTGTTGCTGGTCTTGCTGTTCGGTGCGTGGATAGCCGTCAAAATCTTCTCCGGGGCCAAATTGGCTGGGGTTGACAAAAATAGTGGCAACGACCACATCGGCTTGCTGTAGGGCCACTTCCATCAGGCGCAGGTGGCCTTCATGTAGGTTGCCCATAGTTGGCACCAAGGCAACGCGTTTGCCTGCCAACCGCCAGCTATTTACAAGCGGTTGTAGCTGGGCTAGTGTGTTTACGGTTTGCATGGTCAAAAGCTGTGTGCTGGGCTGGGAAACTGGCACTGTTTGACGGCTTGGTGATAGCGCTTGATGGCATCAGCAATACCGGTCGCTTCGGCCAAGAAGTTTTTGGCAAAGCGAGGCGGCTTGCCAAGGCTAATGTTGAGTAGGTCGTAAATGACCAGTATTTGCCCGTCACAGTCAATGCCAGCACCAATACCGATCACAGGGATGATCAGTTGTGCGGCAATCGTTTTGGCAAGGCTGGCTGGTACACATTCCAGCACCAGTAGTTGCGCCCCCGCTTGTTGTAGGGCCAGTGCGTCGTTAATGATGCTTTGCGCTTGGTCTGGCTCCTTACCTTGCACGGCATAGTTACCCAGTTGGTTAATGTGTTGTGGCAATAGCCCCAGATGTCCACACACCGGGATGCCTTGCGCCACTAAAAACCGCAGTGCCTCGGTATTGCCCCCTTCCATTTTGATCATTTGCACCGCTCCCGTTTGCATCAGTTGGGCGGCATTTTTGGCAGCCATCAGCGGCGTGGCATAACTCATGAACGGCAGGTCGGCAATAATAAAACTTCGGGTTCTGGCACGCGCCACACATTGGCTGTGGTAAACCATATCTCGAATAGAGACAGGCAAGGTGCTGGTATGTCCTTGTACCGTCATACCCAATGAATCGCCGACTAAAATGACATCAATGCCCGCTTGGTCGATCAATGCGCTAAAACTGGCATCGTAAGCGGTCAGGCAGGTTATTTTTTCCCCGCACCGTTTCATCGCCTGTAAGTCGGCGAGTGATAAAGGCTTGCTTGCTGTTGGCTTCATGGTGTTAAACGTTTGATGTTGGTCAATGGACAGTTGTTCAGCAGGCGGGTGAGCGTGCCATAACCCGGCACAATCAGTTGCGGGGCTATCTCGTGCAGGGGCAACAACACAAAAGCCCTATCGCCAATGCCAACATGGGGGATAGTCAGCTCAGGCAGGTCGATCTGCTGCTCCCCGTATATCAGTAGGTCAAGGTCTAATGTCCGAGCTCCCCAGCGTTCACCGGTTCGGGTGCGTCCATGCTGCTGTTCGATAGTTTGCAGGCAATGCAGCAATGGCAGTGGCGCTAAGCTGGTGCGGATGGCCATTACCGCATTGACGTAATCGGGCTGGTTTTGCGGCCCCATGGGTTCGCTGTGATACAGGCCGGAACAGGCCAGTAGAGTGATGTCCGGCGTGGTGCTAATGCGTTGGCAGGCAGTGGTGATTTGTTCGGCGGGCGACGCAAGATTGCTGCCAAGGCCGATGTAAGCTGTGACAAAGCCGTTTGCTGGATAGTTCATGATGTTGATAGGCAGGGGAGACCGGATAGCGGGGTTAAGTAGGACGCTATTAGTTTTGGCTGTCGGTTAGGGAGTCGACCGTTTTTTTACGGTTGTTCCTTTTCCGGCTGGTGCTGTTGGCCTGGCTTTTTTTACGCGGTGGTGCGGTCATTTTACGCTGTTCGTTTTCGCTGGCGTTTTGGTATCTTAGCCACCAGTCCACCAGTTCCGAGTCAACACCGCCGCTTTCCGCCCGCAACAACAAGAAGTCATAAGCAGCCCTGAACTTTGGGTGGGTGATGAGACGGCTGGGTTTGGAACCGACCCGAGTGTTAAATTTGGGTTGCAGGCCCCATACATCACGGATGGACAAGCTGATATGGCGGGGCAGGGCGGTTATTTTCACTTGCTGTGACAAAATTTCATTGGCGGCATCTTGATAAGCCATAAATTCAGGCAACCCTTGCTTGAGTTTTTCTTTGGCAAGCTGTTGCACGGGTTCCCACAGCAGCGAGGCGAACAAGAAGTAAGCCGTGACTGATTTGCCTTCGGCAATGCGGTTATCCGAATTTTGCAGAGCCTTGATGATCAGTTGGCGTGGAAAACTATTTTCTTCGCTGGCAAGGCATTGCTCGGTGCACGGGAACAATACCTGAAATAACGCATACTGCCTGAGCATTTCAAAGGTCTGTAAGGCATAGCCGAACAGGAACAGTTTCAAGACTTCATCGTAAAGCCTGGCCGCAGGTATGCCACCCAACAATTCAGCCATATCTTTGATCGATTGTTGGCAGCCGCCATCAATCTTAAAGCCCAGTTTCACCGCAAAGCGCACGGCCCGTAGCATCCGCACAGGGTCTTCGCGGAAGCGCACGATCGGTTCCCCTATCAGCTTAAGCGTAGCGGCTTTATGGTCATCCATGCCATTGACGTAATCCACCACAGAAAAATCTTTGATGTTGTAATACAATGCATTAACCGTAAAATCTCGGCGCCAGACATCTTCCTCAATATTGCCATAGACGTTGTCACGAAGCAAGCGGCCTTCTTTATCAAGCATTTGCTTGTTGCTGTCAGTTTCACTGACACCACGAAAAGTGGCCACTTCAATCACTTCATGACCAAAATGGACGTGTGCCAGCCGGAATCTGCGTCCAATAATCCGGCAGTTACGAAACACTTTTTTAACCTGCTAAGGGTCTGCATTAGTGACCACGTCAAAATCTTTGGGTTCACGCCCCAGCAGCAAATCCCTTACGCAACCGCCGACCAAATAGGCATCATAACCCTCTTTTTGTAAGCGGTATAAGACTTTTAAGGCATTCTCGCTAATCTTGGAACGCGAAATGATATGCTCGGAGCGGGCGTAAATTCTGACTTTTTCGGCAACAGGAGACTCCTCCACCAAAGCGGGCATAAGGTTGGTTGCGGTGATGATTTTTTTAATAAAATTGAAAATAATCGTAGAACCCTGTGTTTCTTTAAATTTTTTAATGACGTTAATCATATCATTCCAGATAAAATTCTGACCCAATTGGCGAATTTCTTTTCTTTTACATTAGCCTTTTTTCTATAGTAGAATTGCCGCTATGATTTTTTACGGCACCTATGTGCATTTAAACAGATTAAAGATCAGATCACCATTATTTTAAACACCAGCTTTTGTCTCAAGCAGCTAACGGGGTTGTTATGTTCGAAAAGATTCTTAACGGTTTTGTGGATCATCCTATTTTGACCAGTGTGTTCGCCACAGATTTTTTTATCCTGCTGTTCCACCGCCCGCCATTTTTATTCTCCTTGGTCATGTTTGCCGGTTTGATGGGCATGTGCATGTACTTTGGCCAAAAGTTAGCCTTGTTTAAAAACTGATTTTTTGCCGCGTCCCACTCACAAACCAAAGCCAGCAGCAGGGCATCCTCGCCCTGTTCCTGGTCTCTTGCGTCGGCTAGCCGCCATATTCTACGATATGTGCCTGCTGATTGCCCTTTTGTTTGTCGCCACCGCGCTAATTTTACCCTTTAACGCCGGTGAAGCCTTCACGTCCCAGCATTTTTTTTACCCCGTTTACCTAGTGACGGTCAGCTTTCTGTTTTATGGCTGGTTTTGGACGCATGGCGGGCAAACACTGGGTATGCGTGCTTGGAAGCTTAAAGTGTTGACAATTGACGGCAAACCCTTAAGTTGGTTGCAAGCTTTGTCGCGCTTTGCTGCCGCGTTCCTGTCCTGGGCCGTATTGGGCTTGGGGTTTTTTTGGATAGCGATCGACCAAGACCGGCGTGGCTGGCACGACCACTTATCAAAAACAGCGGTGTTTTTTGCAGACCGTTAATATTTGGCATACCTCTGGAAATAATCAATCATGAACAACCCTTTGTTGGCTAACGCACCGTTACCCCTGTTTTCGCAAATCAAACCCGAGCATGTCGAACCGGCCATCGATGCCTTGCTGGCGCAAGCACGGGCAACCATTAAGCAATGCCTGGAAGCCAACACAGCCTATAGTTTGGAAAATCTGGTTGAGCCTTTGGAGGACATGGAAAACAAATTGGGCAAAGCGTGGGCGCCGGTCAGCCATTTGAATTCCGTATGCAATAGCGACGCGCTACGCGATGCCTACAATGCCTGTTTGCCCAAACTTAGCGAATATTCAACCGAACTGGGCCAAAATGAAGCCTTGTTCAACGCTTACCGGATGATCGCCGAAAGTTCCAGTTTCGCCCATTTGGACACTGCCCAACAAAAAATCATCAACAATGCTTTAAGGGATTTCCGCTTATCGGGTATTGGCTTGGATGCCGACAAAAAACAACGCTATAAAGAAATCAGCTTGGAACAGTCACGGTTAGCTAGCAAGTTTGGCGAAAACCTGCTCGATGCCACCAATGCTTGGAGCTTGCTGATTAAAGACCGCACCGCTTTATCGGGGTTGCCTGATTCGGCTATGGCACAGGCCAAACAAACCGCAGAAGCGGAAAATGAAAAAGGCTGGATGCTGACCTTGCAGTTCCCTTCTTACATTGCTGTGATGACTTATGCCGATCATAGGGAATTGCGCCGCACCGTCTATGAAGCCTATGTCACCCGGGCATCGGAAGTCGGTCCTGATGCGGGCGAATGGGACAACAGCGAAATTATGGAGCAAACGTTGGCATTGCGCCATGAAAAAGCCCTGCTGTTAGGCTACAACAACTATGCCGAACTGTCGTTAAGCACCAAAATGGCGGAACAACCCGACGACGTGGTCGGCTTTTTGCAAGACTTGGCAGAACGTTCGCTGCCTTTTGCCCGTAAGGACTTGGCAGCACTAAAAGAATTCGCCCAACAGTTTTATAGCATAAAAGACTTGCAGGCTTGGGACTTGAGTTACTATTCAGAAAAAATGCGCCAGCACTATTACCAGTTGTCGCAAGAAGAAGTTAAAGCCTATTTCCCGATTAACCGTGTGTTACCGGGTCTGTTTGCTGTGGTGCAACGCTTGTTTGGTTTGCAGATCAGCGAGTTGACCGATTTCGACAGCTGGCATCCCGATGTGCAATTGTTCCAAATCCATGATCGCGAAGGCCAGCTACGCGGACAATTCTATATTGACCTGTATGCAAGACCGCAAAAACGTGGCGGTGCTTGGATGGATGATTGTGCAGGCCGTAAAATCATCGATGGCATTGTGCAAACGCCAGTGGCTTTCCTGACTTGCAATTTTACCCCGCCAACGGCTGACACACCAGCCTTGCTCACCCATGACGATGTCACCACTTTATTCCATGAATTTGGTCATGGGTTGCAGCACATGTTGACCAAAGTCGATTATCTCAGTGTATCCGGCATCAATGGCGTGGAATGGGACGCGGTGGAACTGCCTAGCCAATTTATGGAAAACTGGTGCTGGGAACAAGAAGCCCTCGCATTAATGACAGGACACTACCAAACCGGCGAAATATTGCCCGATAAACTGTTCCAAAAAATGCTGGCGGCAAAAAATTTCCAAGCCGGCATGGTTATGGTCAGGCAATTGGAATTTAGCCTGTTCGATTTTAAATTGCACCAAGACTACGACCCTGCTCAAGGTGGGCGCATTTATCAAGTGTTGGAGCAGGTCAGACAACACGTTGCAGTTGTCGAAGCCCCTGCCTTTAGCCGCTTCCCGCACAGTTTCTCGCATATTTTTGCGGGCGGTTACGCGGCAGGCTATTACAGCTACAAATGGGCGGAAGTGCTGTCCAGTGACGCTTTCTCAATGTTTGAAGAAAATGGTATCTTTGATGCCGATACGGGCCATGCGTTCTTGACCAATATCTTAGAAACCGGCGGTAGCCATGAAGCGATGGAGCTGTTCGTCCGTTTCAGGGGACGTAAACCCACCACCGACGCACTGCTCAGGCATAACGGTATTGCCGTATGAAATATAGGGATTTACGTGACTTTATCCAGCAGCTAGAAAAACAAGGCGAGCTGAAACGCATAACAGTGGCGGTTAATCCCTATCTGGAAATGACCGAAATTTGCGATCGTGTGCTTAAACAAGGCGGCCCCGCGTTGTTATTTGAGAACCCTGTTGGCGGCAATATCCCCGTGCTGGGCAATCTGTTCGGTACACCCAAACGGGTGGCAATGGGCATGGGGGCGGCATCGGTTGACGAACTGCGCGGTATTGGGCAATTGCTGGCCTACTTAAAAGAACCCGAACCGCCTAAAGGCATGAAAGATGCTTGGGAAAAGTTTCCGGTTTTCAAGCAAGTGTTAAATATGGCCCCCAAACTGGTGACACACCCGCCCTGCCAAGAAATCTTCCGCCAAGGTGACGAGATAGATTTGGCTGATTACCCCATTCAAACCTGTTGGCCCGAAGATGCCGGCCCTCTTATAACGTGGCCTTTAGTGATCACCAAAGGCCCCAATAAAGACCGACAAAACTTGGGCATTTACCGCCAGCAAGTGATTGGCAAAAATAAAGTCATCATGCGCTGGTTGGCGCATCGCGGTGGCGCATTGGATTTTAAGGAATGGCAAATAGCCCATCCCGGCCAGCCCTTTCCGGTTGCTGTTGCCTTAGGCGCCGATCCAGCCACCATTTTGGCGGCAGTCACACCGGTGCCAGATAGCTTGTCCGAATATGCCTTTGCCGGTTTGCTGCGGGGCAGCAAAACAGAAGTTGCCAAATGCTTGTTAAGTGATTTGCAAGTGCCCGCCAGCGCGGAAATAGTTTTGGAAGGCTTCATTTATCCCGATGAAACAGCCCCTGAAGGGCCTTTTGGCGACCATACCGGCTATTACAACGAAGTGGATGAATTTCCGGTGTTCACCATAGAACGCATCACACAACGCCAAGCCCCCATTTATCATAGCACCTTCACGGGCAGACCGCCGGATGAACCGGCCGTGCTAGGCGTGGCGTTAAACGAAGTGTTCGTACCAATTTTACAAAAACAATTCCCTGAAATAGTCGATTTTTATTTGCCGCCGGAAGGCTGTTCCTACCGTATGGCCGTTATCAGCATGAAAAAACAATATGCCGGTCATGCCAAACGCGTCATGTTGGGTACTTGGTCATATCTGCGGCAGTTCATGTACACCAAATTTGTCATTGTGGTAGATGAAGATATTGATGTCCGTAATTGGCAAGATGTGATTTGGGCCATCACCACACGCATGGATCCGGCGCGGGATTTGACCATTTTGGAAAATACCCCTATTGATTACTTGGATTTTGCCTCACCGGTATCCGGTTTAGGCTCTAAAGTGGGTTTTGATGCCACCAACAAATGGCCGGGAGAAACCCAACGCGAATGGGGGCGGCCCATGGTCATGTTGCCCGATGTCATCAGTAAGGTCGATGCTATCTGGGATAGCTTGTTTGCTGCCAGCTGATAACATGCAATACCGAAACAGTTTGTTATGCCTGGCTCTGTTGTTGGGGTTATCAGACTCCGCCCATGCCTTACGTTGCGGGCATAGTCTGGTTGATCTGGGTGAGCGCAAATTAGAGGTTTTGGACAAATGCGGCGAACCGGACACGGTCGATCAGCACATTGAAACGCGCACGCAACAAAATGGCATCACTGTCGGCAGCATTTATCCCAACGAAAACCTAGGTATCGGTGTTGACCAGCAACGCTATATTTCCGTTCAAGTTGTCGTTGACGAATGGCTTTACGATTTTGGTCATAAACGCTTCAGGCAACTGCTACGGTTTGAGAACGGTGTTTTGACCGACATTAGTGAACTGGAACGGGTACACTAAGGTCTATAGTGCCATTAGCTTGAAAGCAATTTGCTTTGACAAAATTGGGTATACTACACACCCATCCGGTTAGCATTTTAGCGTCATGGGCATACACCCAAGATATGCCAGACAATGCTAATAGTTACCAATTAAAAAATTTTTGTATCCGAGGTGAATCATGACTTATTTTGTAATCACATTTGTTGCCATGTTAGTTGTGGTATCCGTTATGGCAATTGGTGTTATCTTTGGCAGACGCGCCATTAAAGGTTCTTGTGGCGGTGTCAATAACAGCAATTGTGTCTGCGTAGAAAAATGCGACAAAAGAAAAAAACTGGAAGCCGAGGGCAGGGTATAAACCAACACAGTATAAACCAGAAAGGTTGGCTATGACCGCTAGCCCCAGCTTCTACTGGCACGACTACGAAACATTTGGCACTGATCCAAAGCGGGATCGCCCCGTGCAGTTTGCGGGTGTCCGTACCGACTACCAATTCAACGTGTTGGAACAGCCCCTAGTGGTTTACTGCAAGCCGACTGACGACTGTCTGCCACAGCCAGAAGCGTGCCTAATCACTGGCATAACCCCGCAAACAGCCCTTGCCAAAGGTGTTTGCGAGGCTGAATTTATCAGCCTTATCCACCAACAATTCGCCAGGGCCAATACCTGTACGCTAGGCTATAATAACATCCGCTTTGATGATGAAGTCACCCGCAACAGCCTGTACCGCAATTTTTATGACCCTTACGAGCGCGAGTGGAAAAACGGCAATTCCCGTTGGGATTTGCTGGATGTGGTGCGGGCAGCCCATGCCTTGCGCCCCGATGGTATCACTTGGCCGTTAACAGAAGAAGGCCATCCGAGCTTTAAACTAGAGCAACTGGTGGCTGCCAACGGTATTAGCCACGCATCCGCACACGATGCTTTGTCCGATGTATTGGCGACCATTGGCTTTGCCAAATTGCTTAGCCAAGCGCAACCCAAATTGTTCCAATTTTTATTGCACAACAAAGGCAAAACAGAAACCTTGGCGCAATTGCAATTGGGCACTTATAAGCCTTTGGTGCACGTTTCCGGTCGATACCCCGCCGCCAAAAACTGCTTGGCTATAGTATTGCCAATTTGCAAACATCCCGTCAATAGCAACGGCGTGATTGTCTATGACTTGTCGATTGACCCGGCGCCAATGCTGTCATTATCAGTGCAGGAAATCCAGCAACGTATTTTTGTAGCCAATGCCGATTTGCCCGAAGGTGTTGACAGAATCCCGTTAAAAACCGTGCACATCAACAAATGCCCAGTATTGGCCCCGATCACTGTCATCAGAAAAGCCGATGAACAGCGCTTGTCTTTGGATTTGGCTTTATGCCAGTCACACTTGGAGATGATTAAGGCGGCAGACGATTTGCCGCAAAAATTGTCGCATGTGTTTGCTGCCCCTGAAAGTATGGAACACAGCGAAGATGCAGATTTAAGTATCTACAGCGGCGGCTTCTTTTCTGATGAAGACAAAAAGAAAATTAACCAAGTGCGGATACTACCCCCCGCCCTGCTAGCAACCACCGCCTTTAATTTTAAGGATACCCGTTTGGACATTCTGTTGTTCCGCTATCGTGCCCGCAACTTTCCCGATACCTTAAATGCGGATGAAACCGTCTGCTGGCAAGACTTTTGCCGCCAACGACTCAGTGGTAGCCAAAGTGGTGCCAGCATCACATTTGATGACTACTTTGCCTGCTTACAACAATTAAAAGGCAAGCCAGATGCCAATCCAGCCATTATTCAAGCCCTGACCAGTTACGGCAATGAATTGGGTCAACGGCTTGGCATAACGCTCAATTGATATGCCGATCTGAGACAACGGGTCGCCAGCACACCCCAAAAAAATTACCGCTTGACGTTTGCTAATGCGCATCCATGCACTGCCCACACAATTAATTAATCAAATAGCCGCTGGCGAAGTCGTGGAACGGCCTTCCGCCGTGGTTAAAGAACTCTTGGAAAACAGCTTTGATGCCGGAGCATCACAGATCAGCATCGACATTGAACAAGGCGGTGTGCGGCGCATCAGAATCCGCGACAATGGCTGTGGCATAGATAAGGAAGACTTGGCCTTGGCCTTATCACGTCATGCCACCAGCAAAATCGCTTCCTTGCATGATTTGCAACAAGTCAGTAGCATGGGCTTCCGTGGCGAAGCCTTGCCCAGCATCAGTGCCGTGTCGCGGCTCACGCTTATTTCGCGCGTAGCCGATGCCGATTGTGCTTGGCTGGTGAGTGCCGATGGTTCCGAAGCCCCCATTAATCCACAGCCTGATCCCCATCCGGTTGGCACCACCGTTGATGTGCGCGACTTGTTTTACAACACACCTGCCAGACGAAAGTTTTTACGCACCGAAAAAACTGAATTTGATCACATCGAAACACTGGTCAAACGCATGGCATTGAGCCGCTTCAACATCGGCTTTTATTTACAACATAACCAAAAAGAGCTGCTCAACTTAAAGCCCGCGACCGAACAGGCCGCACAAGCGCAACGCATAGCCAGCATTTGTGGTGCTGCCTTCATAGACCAGTCAGTCACCATCGACTTTAGCGCGTCAGACTTGCATCTCACTGGTTGGGTAGGCTTGCCGACCCATTCACGCAGCCAGCCCGACCAACAATTCTTTTACGTCAATGGCCGTCTTATCCGTGACAAATTGATTGCCCACGCCGTCAAACAAGCCTATCAAGATGTCCTCTATCATGGTCGGCACCCGGTGTTTGTGCTGTACCTTACCTTAGACCCGCAGCTAGTTGATGTCAACGCACACCCCGCCAAACTGGAAGTGCGTTTTCGCGAAGGACGTTTAGTGCATGATTTCCTGTATTCGGCATTGCACTGCTCGCTAGCTGATTTGCGTCCGGGTCAGTATCAATCCGTACCCGTCAGCCCCGTACCACTAGCCCTTGACCGGAACAATACAGCGCCTAGCCACACAACCCCCACCTATCGGGAAAATGCCACTAGGCAGTCATCGCTCACTTGGCAGGTGCAAGAAGGCTTACAAGCCTATGCAGCCGTGCACCCGCAAGCACTTGAACAGCCCCATTGCCCAACAGATAACGCTGCCCTGCCACCACTCGGCTATGCCGTTGCCCATATCCATAATATCTACATACTGTCGGAAACAGCCACCGGCGTGATTTTAGTGGATGCCCATGCCGCCCATGAACGCATCACCTATGAACGCCTCAAACAACACTACCAACAAGGTGCGATTCCTAGCCAACCCCTATTATTGCCGATCAAGCTTAGCGTCTCAGAGCGCGAAGCGGAATGGGCGGAAAGCGGGCATGAGTTTTTTAGCGCGTTAGGGTTTGAGCTTAACCGTATGGGGCCAGAGACCATTGTCTTAAGGGCGATACCGGCACTATTGCATGGCGTGGATGTCGAGGCATTGATTCGTGACGTGCTGGCGGATATGCTGGAACACGGCACTAGCCAGCGCATCCAAGCGCAAGCCAACCAGTTTTTGGCCACCATGGCTTGTCATGGTTCAGTCAGGGCGCGCCGTCGCTTGACCATTGCCGAAATGAACGCCTTGCTACGCGACATGGAACAAACCGAACGCATTGGCCAATGCAACCACGGCCGGCCTACTTGGATAGAAATGGGTATTAACGACTTGGACAAATTTTTTCTGCGTGGACAATAAAACAGCTCATCCGCCCGCCCTGTTCATAATGGGCCCCACTGCTTCCGGTAAAACCGCCTTGGCGGTGCAACTGGCCGAAACCCTGAACGGCGAGATTATCAGCGTCGATTCGGCATTAGTTTATAAAGGCATGGATATTGGCACAGCCAAACCCACTGCCGAACAGCGGCGCGGTATTCCGCACCACCTGATTGACATATTAGACCCTTCGCAAGCTTTCTCAACCGGACAATTCAGGACGCAAGCCTTGGCACTCATGGCGGACATCAGCGGGCGTGGCAAAATCCCTATACTGGTGGGCGGCACTTTCCTCTATTTTAACGCCCTCAGCGGCGGATTGGCGGAATTGCCCGAAGCCGACCCGCTCATCAGGGCGCAGCTTGATGCTGACTTGGCACAGCTAGGCAAAACTGCTTTGCACCAAAAATTGGCTTTAGTTGACCCGGAAGCGGCGGCAAGAATCCACCCTAACGACCCGCAGCGCATCCAACGCGCATTAGAAGTCTTTGCCATCAGTGGGCAACCCATCAGCTCCTTTTTTAAAAAGCAAACAGCCGATTTGCCCTATCACATCACCAAATTCGCCATTAGCCCGTCAGACCGGAAAATATTGCACAGTATCATTGCCGAACGCTTTCAGGTCATGCTCGATAATGGTTTGTTAGATGAAGTGGAAAGCCTTTTTAAGCGCGGCGACCTGCACGAAAAAATGCCCGCCATTAGGGCGGTGGGGTATCGGCAAATATGGGCTTATTTGCAAGGTGCGACCGATAAAGCCACCATGACAGCACAAGCTATTGCCGCCACCCGTCAACTTGCCAAGCGCCAATTTACCTGGTTGCGAAAAGAAACCGATGTGGTGATGCTGGAAACGGGTGCTGCTGACCTCCAGCAACAAGCACTGTCCGCAATAAAACGCCCTGTTTTCGGGTAGTGGTTGCGATTTGACTGTTGACGTTTAATCGGTCATTCTAGCATCCGGTTTGCAAAGCTGTAACGTGGCTATAGCACCTTCTTAATTCAATCACTACGCTATTTTTCAAGTGGTTTTTTCCAGCCATTCCACATTGATTTGACAAGATTTTCTTTATGTAACCAGCTTTCAAGGACAACCCCGACGACATGTAAGACCACCAACGCTAAAGTAAAGTCTGCCGAAAACTCGTGTGCCAGCTCCCAAAGCTTTTCGTCAGCCGAACCAATACTTGCCAATGGCCCCATCCCCTGATCTGCACCATATACGGCAAAACCGGTGATTGTGGTTATAAATAGACTGCTCAACAGCATGACGATCATTATCGCCCCTGCCGGATTATGGCCAATATAACGTTTTGCTTTTGATGCCAACATAGCTTGGACATATCTGATAGCTTGGATAGGGTTATATAAAAAATTTGAGAACCGTGCAAATTGATTGCCGACAACCCCCCAAACCAATCTGAACACCAATAACCCAAATACTAAATACCCTGCCCACACATGAATTGATAACAGCTCCTCTTCAGTGATATAGGCAATAAAGAATCCGGCAACCAGCAACCAGTGGAAAACCCTGAGTGGCAGATCCCAAACCTTAATCAAATTTTGTTCGTTCATTTCGTACTCCTAATATAACTTATTGAATAATATTGAATATACTAACATTGATGAGCTTGCTTTATAAATCCTTAATGGTTTTCCAGGTCAATTTACGCAATTCTTCAAGCACCAATACCGATACAGCAACGCCGCTGGCAAGTAACCAATCTGACAGTGTCAGCGCAGAAGTATGAAAAATGATTTGGGCGGGCTGCCAATTCACTATTAGGGTTTGCAAAAGCAGCACCGCCACCATTGCAAGCCAGAGTAGTTTATTGTTGAAGAATTGGTGGTTAAATGCACTGCCTTTTTCGGAACGGGCGTTAAATACGTTGAAAACCTGAAACAACACAAAGGTATTGAACGCCAAGGTGGTGGCGTGGTTAACTGAACCTGTTTGCAAGCCGTAATACAAAACACCGAGTGTTCCGGCTGCCATTGTCAGACCATAACCGAATAAGTTGCCAATGCGTCGCCACGACAGTATTCGTGCCTCCGGATCGCGCGGTTTTTCACTCATAGCCATAGGGCTGATCGGGTCAACCCCTAGCGACATGGCGGGCGGGCCATCCATAATAATGTTGATCCACAACAATTGCACGGCGGTGAACGGCACAGGCATAGCCAACAAGGGTGCAGCAATGACAGTGATAATTGCACCGATATTAGTGGACAATTGGAAGCGGATAAACTTAACCATGTTGTCATAAATGCCCCGACCCTGGTTAACAGCTTTGACAATGGTGGAAAAATTATCGTCGGCCAAAATCATTACAGCGGCTTCTTGAGCCACATCAGTACCGGACTTACCCATCGCAATGCCCATATCAGCAATCTTAAGCGCAGGTGCATCGTTTACGCCGTCCCCGGTCATGGCGACGATATGCCCGGCCAATTTTAACGCTTTGATGATACGGACTTTCTGGTCGGGCGCGGTGCGTGCAAACACGGCAATACCGTTGATGCTCGCCGCCAAAGTCGCAGCGTCCATTGCGGCCAATTCCGTGCCATTGATAACCGTGCCTGTCAGTCCCAGTTCCTTAGCGATTGCCGCAGCTGTAATGGTCTGGTCACCGGTGATCATTTTCACAGCGATACCGGCTTGTTGGCACAAGGCGATTGCTTGCTTGGCTTCGGGGCGTGGCGGGTCCATCAAACCGACCAAGGCCACAAAAGTGAGGTGTTGGATATATTGGAACAAATCACCCGTTAACTCAGCAGTTGGCTTAAGTTGTGCCATAGCTACGCCCAGCACCCGTAGCCCGGTACAGGCCATCTCCGTGTTTTGTTGTAATAACACCTGTTTATCCAGAGCAATGGGCTGGCTTTGCACATCCAAGAGGTGATCGCACCGCTCCAACAACACTTCCGGCGCACCTTTGATGAAAACGGTGATGGCGTCGTTGTGTTGATGAAAGGTCGCCATAAACTTGTGTTCAGCATCAAAAGGAATTTCGGCAAGGCGCGGCCATTGTGTATTGACCAATTTTTTGTCCAACCCCCCTTTTTCGGCAAGCACCAGTAACGCACCCTCCATTGGATCACCAATGATTTTTTTTGCTTGCCATTCGCTGTCATTGCATAAGGCCAGTGGCAATAAAACATCCTGTAAGTCTGGCAAGGCACTTTGGCTATCGCTGGGCAAAACCTCACCAGCCGTTTGATAACCTTCACCCGTAACAGACAGTTTCTGGCCTTTGTAAAATAAGCCCCGTACCGTCATTTGATTGACCGTCAGCGTACCTGTTTTGTCAGTACATATCACCGTTGTGCAGCCTAACGTTTCCACAGCCGCCAAACGCTTTACAATCGCTTGCTGATCCGCCATACGGCGCATCCCCAAGGCCAACGTCACGGTCACAACGGCTGGCAAACCTTCGGGTATCGCAGCAACCGCTAAGGCAATTGCAGTCAAAGCGGCATCAAGCAATGGCTCGTTGCGCCATAATGCGCCAACAAAAACAATCCCCACCACGCCCAATGCCAGCAAAGCTAAACGCTTGCCGACACTGTCCAGTTGAATTTGCAAAGGTGTTTGAGCTTCTTCGCTATGCGAAAGCAAATCCGCCAATTTACCAATTTCCGTCTCCATGCCGGTGGCGATGACAACCATTTCCGCCCGCCCACGGGTGACAGCATTGTTCATGTACAGCATGTTAGTGCGTTCCGCCAACGGCACGGTTGGTGTGTCAATCAGCTGCTCCTGTTTGCATACGGGAAGCGATTCGCCTGTTAAGGCCGATTCATCCGCTTCCAATGTACGGGCAATAACAATACGGCCATCGGCAGGGATTTTATTGCCCGCTTCCAGAATAACCACATCTCCAGGCACCAATTGTTCGGCAGGCAGTTCAACCGTCCGACCGTCCCTACGGACGTTAGCTTGTAGGGAGAGCCTGTTTTTCAATGCGGATAATGATTGTTCCGCTTGAAATTCCTGATAAAACCCCAGCAATGCGTTGATAACCACGACCACCATGATGACCACACCATCCATTAGATCACCAATGGCTGCCGCCAAAGCTGCAGCGGCAACCAGCACTACAATAAGAAAGCTTTTGAATTGGGCCAACAACAAATGCCATAAAGGTCGCGGCGGTTTCTCGGTCAGCTTGTTTAAGCCAAAACGCTGCAAACGGATTGCCGCTTCGGTTTGGCTAAGGCCTTGCGTTACATCGCAAGCTTGTTCGCGCAGGACATCTTCAATGGACATACGATGCCATTCCCGTTGCCCCAGCGTCACCTCAACAGCAGTTACAGCCGCTTCGTTGCCCTGTAAGGTCAGCCAAGCCCGCCACACTGACAGCAATACAGATAAAATCACCGGACCCAAAAACAAACCTACCGGCCCAAACGCGACTAACCCGCCAAAAACCCCAAACATCACCGCCAGGAAAGGCACTTGGCTGGTACCACTAATCACCAGAGGACGGATGATATTATCAACAGTGCTAATCGCAATGGTTCCCCAAATCAACAGACCAACCCCTGCAACCACTTTATCGCTCAGCAACAACAACATGCCAAGGGAGACCCACACTAACACCGCCCCCATCGGTACCATGGCCAACACCGCCGTTATCACCCCAAACAACACCGGTGCCTTAACGCCCGCCACAACATAGCCAATCCCCGCCACCACGCCTTGCCCTATTGCCGCCAATACCAAGCCATAGACCACCGCGCGGGTGGTGTCTCCCACGGCTTGCAAATAGACATGCTGATATTCACCCAAAAAATGGATTAAACCACGCTGTAATTGCAGTAACACCCCTTCACCATCACGGTAACAAAAAAACACCGTTACAAAAACAAAACCCAAATACATCAGATATTGCCCGATGTTGCCCAAAACTTTGGCAAAATATCCCAACCACTGCTTGGCGGATTCGACGCTTTGGTTGATTAGCCCCGTGCGGTCATTGTTTAACCTATCCACCCACGGCTGAAGATAATCCGCCAACCAAGTAATTTTACCGATAGGCTCCGGCAATTGATAAGGCAGCTTACTGTGGGTGTCAAACAAGGCTTGGTAAGCCATCCTGATTTCATCCTGAAGCATAGCCACCAGCCAAAAGACCACTAATATAAGGATGGTGGTGATGATAATCGTCATCACTATTGCACTCAGATTGGCCCGGCCTTTAAGCCGACTTTTTAAACGCTGGTATAAAGGCCACGTCACATAAGCGATGATCACCGCCCAGACAATACTGATGAAAAATGGACTAAGCACCTGATAGCTTAACAACAACAAACCAATCAGGAATACAGCGGGAATAATGAAACGGGTTGGGGGTTTATTCAAGGCATCAGTCATATTTATGTTCCGGTTTATGTTCCGGGGTTATGCCGCTTCCCTGGTTTGAAAAATCCGAAAGCGATTTGGGCGGGATTGCCGCTCGCAAGGCGTTTAACAAGGCAAACACATCGATCACTTCTTGGGCTACCGCACCCGCGACCGGCGTCAAAAAACCCAATCCGGCAAACACCATACCAATCACACTCAACACCATCCCGCCAACGGCACTCTGCAGAGCAATCTTGCGCATCCTGTCACCGATATGAAACAGTTCATCGACTTTTAATAAGGAACTGTCCATGATTACCGCATCTGCCGCTTCGCCGGTAATATCGCTGTTTTGACCAAAGGCGATGCCGATAGTCGCTGCCGTGAGCGAGGGGGCATCGTTGATGCCGTCCCCTAGAAATAAAGTTTTAGCTATGTCGGTTTCTGCCCGGACTAAGGCCAGTTTTTGTTCGGGGCTTTGGCTGAAATAAACATGCTCAATACCTACCAGCTCCGCCAGATAACGCACTTCCGATTCCCTATCACCAGACACCAGCATAACCCGATCAAAACTATGTTTGGGTTGTAAATGATCAATAAAGGATGAACTATCTGAGCGGACTTCATCACGGAATTGCAGGGTTGCTGCATAAACATCATCAATCACCACTATGCACTCCAGGCCGCTGGCAATGGCTGGCAATAGTTCGGTGGCTTCGGGATGTTGTTCAATAAATCGTTTGCGACTAGTGATCTGGACCTGCTTTCCAGCCACTTGGCCTTTCAGCCCTTCGCCCGGCAACTCAGAAATATGGGTGGCACGCGATAAACGCAGTGCTGATTTTTCAGCCGCTTTAAGAATCGCGCTGGATAGGGGATGTTTTGAGTAACGCTCTAGGCTAGCGATTAAGGTTAACACCTCGTGTTCTTGCTGCCCTGCACCGAGCATGATAGCGGTGAGCGATGGTCGTCCATAGGTTAAAGTGCCGGTTTTATCAAAAATGGCGGTACGACAACTGCCTATGGTTTCCAAAATAGCTGGGTTTTTGATAATGATGTTGCGCCGTGCCGCCAATGAAATCGAACTGATAATAGTGACTGGAATCCCAATCAGTAGAGGGCAGGGCGTGGCGACCACCAATACCGCCAGAAAACGTACCACTTCGCCACTTATCGCCCAGGCAATTGCGGCAATGATGACGGCTATCGGCGTGTAAAGCGTGCCCAGTTGATCGCCTAGTCGTCGGATGTTTGGCCGATACTGTTCGGAAGAGCGCATAACTTCCATGATTTTGGCATAGCGTGAATCAACAGAAAGCTTGTCGGCACGGATGGTTATTGCGGTATCACCATTAATTGCACCTGAAATGACCGATGAACCCGTCGTTTTCGACATCATATAAGGCTCACCGGTCAGATAGGATTCATCCATGGTGCCAGAGCCTTCCAGAACAGAACCGTCTACCGGACATATTTCATGAGGCAGAATTAATAAGGTGTCACCTAACATCACCTGCTCAGTGGCAATATCGGTCAGTGCGTCACCGGATTTTTTATGGGCTATTGAGGGCATACGCTTAGCCAAAGCCCCCAGCACTGAAGAGGCTTTGCGTACTGCGTAATTTTCTAGTGCTACACCACCGGATAGCATCAACACCACCAAACTGCCTGCTAGGTATTCGTTCAATAAAACGGCAGTGACAATGGATATGCCAGCCAGCAAATCAGCGCCAAACTCTGCCTGAAAAAGCTTGGCACAGAGTTGATAGACCAACGGAATACCACCCAACACTAAAACGACTATTAGAGGCAACTGCACCAGCTCAACTGAGAGTATCTGGTGGCCTTGATAAAAGGTAATATCTGCAGAATTGACAGTGGTATTTACTGATAGGGAATACACTTGATGTCCAACATTAAGCGCATAGTAAAGTAACAGATAAACACCGATACCGAGTAGACTCAATCCCGTAATAGTGTTTTCGAAACGTGTACTTTTAGTTTCTGAAGGCGGTGTATTGGTCATGGTATATAAAGTGGATTCAAGGTGATAAGACAGGTGACGGACTTTCATTATCAGATCAAAGCGTACACCCAAAACACGCTAGGGTTAGTGCGGCAGCGTACTTTGATTAAGCGAGGGTGTCTAAATTTAGTTAATTGATGCTGGGCAAACCAGTGAGTTTTGATACACAGAGTTCAGAATGGACAATTTTTTGAATACGCAGTCAACGCTTACCACAACGCCGAAACTTCTGACGCACTTAGAAAGCTGACGTATCGCCGATATTTTAACAAGAAAACGCCATAGAGGATGATAATGGGTTTCATGAAGGGGAACGCGTTTTGATTGCCGCCTTGGCATCAGCGTAGGCATCTTACGGAAAATTGACAGGCCATAAAAAAGGGAGCAACTGCTCCCTTTTTTACAATCTCCTGAAGGGAGTGAAAAAATCCCTTTTGCCTGTTATTGGGCCGGTTGCTTAAGCGGTGTCTTATTAATTTCCACATCCGTTTCGGACTGGATACTGTCCACCACATCATTAAATTCAACCTGACCCATAGCTTTGGCTATGCCAATGCCTATCAGGCTTAGCTGGTTTTTTACCTGCTCGGTGGCGACACCGTCTTTTACTGCATTTAAGCTGACCACAACCTGTTCACCTGAAGGCACCGGCACAACCAGCACGGTGGCTTTGCCGCCGGCCGGTTTTGCCGCCTTGAACACCGCCTGCACCAAAGGGGCGGGTAAATCGCCGCCTTTACGGCTAAGTTGCTTGGCTTCCTTGATGGGCAATTTATTTTCGGCAGCCAACGTTGGCAATGTTTCGCCAGCCTGTAAGCGCGACTTGATCTGCTGAGCCTTGGCTTCGGTCAATTGGAAAGCTTTGTCTTGCTTAAGCACATCAACAACCGCTGGCTTGACGGTCGCCAAGTCCTGCGCCGCCGCCGGTTTGTGTTCCAACATGCGCAACACCACCAAGCGGTCTGCTGATAGCTCAATAGGTGTGCTATTGTTGCCTTTCAGCACTTCTTCTGAAAATGCCATGCTGCGTATTTTTTCGTCGCTGGCAACACTTTCACCTTGGTCATGGGTAAACAGGGCGGTTTTGTTGACTTTCAATCCTAATGCATTAGCCACGGCTTGCAAGTTGTCAGGATTTTCATAACTCATTTCGGTCAGCTTTTCGCCCGCCTCATAAAATGCCGTATCCACCTGCGATTTTTGATAGGCGGTAGTGACATCCGTCTTAGCATCAGCAAAAGACTTGACGCTTTTGGGAGCCAATTCGGTGACTTTAATCAGATGATAACCAAAAGCGGTTTTGATCGGTTCTGAAACTTCACCTAATGCCAGCTTGCTGGCGGCTTCGTCAAAAGGTTTTTCCATCACGCCGGGGCTATAAAGACCCAAATCCCCGCCGATTTTGCCGCTGCTCTTATCATCTGAAGCCGCTTTGGCCAGTACCGCAAAATCTTTGCCTTCTGCCAATTCTTGCTTGGCCTTTTGGGCATTTGCCAATGCCGTCTTGTCATCCACCTTAGGGGTGACCGCAAACAGAATATGGCTGATTTTTCTGCGTTCTGGCGTGGTGTATTGGTCTTTTTGCTCTTCGTAGAAAGCTTTTAGCTTGTCCTCGGTGACGACCACTTTTTTAGCCAACTCACTTTCTGACAGCTCAACATATTCAACAGAAACTTGCTCAGGTGATTGGTAGTCGTTTTGATGCTGCTGGAAATAAGCGTTTACCTCGGCATCGGTCGGCGGGGTGTCCACCGCTTGCAACGGAATGGTCAGATATTGGATATCACGTTGCTGGTATTGGATTTTGACAAATGAGTCCAGATCATAAGGCGTAGCAAAGCTGCTTTCGGTGATGGCGTTTTGGAACTGTTCCATTAATATGGCATTTTTGACCCGGCTGACAAATTCATTGGATGAAATGTGCTGGGCATTCAGCATCATGTTGTATTTGCCGTCATCAAACTTGCCATCGGTATGGAAATACTCCAAGCCTTTAATATAGTCACGGACATTGTCATCAGAAATCACCAAGCCTTGCTTGTGGACATACTGCAAAAGCACTTCGTCTTTTATCAGCTTTTGCAATGCTTGGCCTTTTAAGGTTTGTTCGTCGATATTCATGCCCCTAAGGCTTTGACTAAACTGTTCGTAAGCCCTATTGACATCACGCTGATAAAAATCTTTATCACCGACCGTGGCAATAGGCGCTTCACGGCCATTATCAAAATAGTTGTTGATGCCCCAAAAAGCAAAAGGGACACAGATCACAATCAAGATACCCCATGCAAATGCACCTTGCGATTTTTCTCTAATTTTTGTCAGCATAGCCTAGCCCTAAAGAAACGCCTTATCGTTGTGAGAAAACAGGCGATGGAAAAACCAAAGTGGCAATAATAAGCCACTATCACTTCAATTTTTACCACAGCCGGAATTTTTATTAAAAAAAAAGCCCCGAACCAAAGGTACGGGGCTTTATCTTGTTTTGGCGAAGTGGACGGGGCTCGAACCCGCGACCACCGGCGTGACAGGCCGGTATTCTGACCAACTGAACTACCGCTCCAATATGGTGGGTGCTGTAGGGATCGAACCTACGAC
>CAIYOW010000061.1 GCA_903927955.1 uncultured Methylococcaceae bacterium
ACATGCTCCTCTGCCGCCACTTTGTGGACATAAGTAAAAAGGGATTGCGGTTTTAGCAGTCCATACCAGCAGCCAATAATTTAGCATGGTATTTTGCTTAAACTTCGATAGAATAACCTTACTTTGAGCCATATTTATGCGTTACTGTAACGCTTATTTTGCCCACCAACCCCAGCCCGCATAACTTACCGGACTATCTGGAGCAGTTAATGAACATTCATGAGTATCAAGCCAAACAATTGTTCCGTCAGTTTGCCATACCGGTGCCCGAAGGGCAGTATGCCGAATCCGCCGAACAAGCCGGACAAGCAGCCCAAGCCTTAGGCGGTGACAGTTGGGTGGTTAAAGCCCAAGTTCATGCGGGTGGGCGGGGCAAGGTCGGTGGGGTCAAGTTGGTACGCAGCGTCGCTGAGGTGCGCCAAACCAGCCAACAGTTGCTGGGTTCGCGGTTGGTGACGCTGCAAACGGATGCGGCAGGGTTGCCTATTAATGGCTTGCTGGTTGAAACCACCTACCCCATCAAACGTGAACTTTATTTAAGTTTGGTGTTGGATCGCGCCAGCGAGCGGCTGATTTTCATTGCCTCCGCCGCCGGTGGCATGGACATAGAAACCGTGGCCCATAGCAACCCTGAACAAATCATCACCGTCACCATCCACCCTGCCGCTGGGCTGCAAGCCTACCAATGCCGCCGGGTGGCCTACGCACTGGGATTGCAAGGTAGCCAACTGCCCGCTTTAAGTGGCATTATGCACGGCTTGTACCAGTTATTTTTGGCTAAAGATGCCAGCCAGATTGAAATTAACCCGCTAATTGAAACCGATAGCGGCGCGTTGTTGGCATTGGATGCCAAAATCAACTTTGATGACAACGCAGTGGCCTTGCACCCTGACATTGTCGCCCTACAAGACTCCGCCCAAGAAGACGCAAGGGAAAATGAGGCGCAACAGTTCGGCTTAAATTACATCACCTTGGATGGCAATATCGGCTGCATGGTCAATGGCGCAGGCTTGGCTATGGCAACCATGGATTTAGTCAAATTGAAGGGCGGCCTGCCTGCCAATTTTTTGGATGTCGGTGGCGGCACGACCGTCGCCAAAGTGTGCGAGGCGTTCAAGCTAATTTTGGCTGACGGCACGGTTAAAGCCGTGCTGGTCAATATATTTGGCGGCATTGTCAAATGCGATGTGATCGCCCAAGGCATATTGGAAGCCATCCAACAAATCCACGTCACTGTACCCGTGGTGGTGCGTCTGGAAGGCACTAACGTGGAAGAAGGACGGGCGTTGTTGAGCAATACCGGATGGAACCTCTATGCCGCTGATGATTTGGCGCACGCGGCGGAACAAGTGGTCGCTCTGGCGGCGCAATAACAACCGGCATATAACAACATGGTGTCCAACACCCACCTCTTCACGGTTTTAAAAGGCATAACATGAGCATCTTAATCAATAAAGACACCAAGGTGATCTGCCAAGGCTTCACTGGCAAGCAAGGCACTTTCCACTCGCAACAAGCCCTCGATTACGGCACACAATTGGTGGGTGGCGTCACGCCGGAACGCGGCGGCGAAAGCCACTTAGGGTTGCCGGTGTTCAACACTGTGCAGGATGCGGTTGACCGCACGGGCGCCACTGCCAGCGTCATTTATGTGCCGCCATTTTACGCCGCCGATGCCATTTTAGAAGCCGTTGATGCGGGCATAACGCTGATCGTTTGCATCACCGAAGGCATCCCCACCTTGCAGATGATGCGTGTAAAAGCGGCTATGGCTAACAGTGGGGTGTTATTGATTGGCCCCAATTGCCCCGGCATCATCACCCCAGGTGAATGTAAGATTGGCATTATGCCGGCAAAAATCCATTTGCCCGGCAGCATTGGTATTGTTTCCCGCTCTGGCACGTTGACTTACGAGTCAGTACACCAAACCACCGCCCAAGGGTTAGGCCAAAGCACTTGTGTGGGCATTGGTGGCGACCCTATTCACGGTATGAATTTTGTGGATGTGTTAAGCCGTTTCGAGGCCGATGAACAAACCAAGGGTATTGTGATGGTGGGCGAAATTGGCGGCGGTGAAGAAGAAGATGCCGCCGATTACATTAAAGCTTATGTCAGCAAGCCCGTGGTGGCCTACATTGCCGGACAAACCGCACCCGCTGGTAAGCGCATGGGGCACGCGGGGGCTATTGTCACCGGCGGCAAAGGTACAGCGGCGGGCAAGATTGCTGCATTAAAATCGGCTGGTATAGAAGTGGTCAGCTCGCCGACTGATATTGGTGTGGCTATGATGGGGTGTTTTTAGATTGAGGGAAGCGGGGCAGATGCATTTCAAATGGTGTTTAATAAGCTTGTTTTAACTGAAAAAAATGTTAACAATAAACTAAAACTTATTTAACCAAATAGCCTAAAAAATTGAAATTTACAGTTTCCGACTTAAAACAAGACAGGCAATGGCGATCTGCGGTTGGAATATGGGTCAGGAGCAATTTAAAATAGTGTCAGGCTTATTTGAAAAGTCGGTAGTGGTTAAATATTAACTGGCATGTTCTAAATTATATTCATGTATAAAAAGTTGCAGTGCTATACGGTGGAAACAGTCCTTTTTGGAAAACGACAAGGATTTGCGGACGAACCGCGCGAGGCGTTGGCGGAGCGTATTGTTCCAGCGTTCGATGTGTGCGGTTTCCCCGGTCTCCTTGCCGACTGACCGGTGGTTTTCACCAAACACCTTCTGGTAGGCCTGCCAAAAGTCGCTGTAGGCATGGGAGCGACGGTAGGCTTCCGGGATACCGTCCCAGAGCTTTTGGCAACTGTCTGCGCTACGGTCGCCGGCAAACCAAGACACTACCTGTCGGGTACGGCGGCAAAGCGCAACCCATTTATGCCCTTTAGGGTAGACCCAGCAAGCGTTGGCCTTGCATTGGACAAACGACCACAGTTCGTCCAGCTCCAACACATCATCCGGTTGGGCGGGTGCCAACGTGGTGTCCAATGGCGGCAAATCGCGGGCTTTTTTTTAACCAGGCCGACACGGTTTGGCGGGCGACCCCGAAAGTGCGTTCAAGGCCACGCAGGCTGGAGCGTTCGTGGTACGCCCGCAAGATTTCGGTTTTCCGCTCAAGGTTGTAGCCGTAATCGGGGGCCAG
>CAIYOW010000062.1 GCA_903927955.1 uncultured Methylococcaceae bacterium
CAATAAATTGTCTGGACAATGGGGTCCACTGTAATTGTTGATAAACATGTGGCGAAGACAACAAATAATAAAGAAACTCAGTTTCAAATATCTTATGTTTATCCTGTTTCAACACAAGCCATCCATCATGTATGCAGCCAGTTGTTTTCATGATGTATGGTCTTCCAAAACTCATAGAGTTTGATAGTATGAAATCCCCTTCATTTACAACCCTTGTTTTGTGTAATCCTTCACGAGTAATTTTTTGTTTTGTTTGATAAATAAACTTATCTGAAGCAGTTGCGTCTGAAATTTTTATCCAGTTTATGCCGTCAGGTGAATCCGTTATATATTTATCAATGGGTCTTGGAGACCCTCCGCGTTCAATTGTTAAAACATCCCCCAGCCGTCTAACCTCCCACCCCGCCTTCATGTTACCGCTCATAAATCACTAGCCCCACCCGATCAATATGTTCCACTAACGCCCGGTTTTTTATGTCGCTATAATTTTGCAAATCAACCGCATAAGGCAAATCGGTGTCGGTCAAATCCATTAACACCGCAGCGACCAAAAAGCGGTCTATGCCTGTACCCATCAAGACTAAATCCACATCACTACGCGCATGAAAGTTACCTTTTGCGCGTGAACCATACAGTTTTACGGCATCCACTTGGGGATGCTGTTTAAACACGTTTTGAAGCATGGTCAGTTGTTCGGGCGTTAAGCCAGTATTGCTCATGGCCCGGTGATTTCCGCCAGCAACTGCAAGTGCAACGCTTCCAGCAGGGGTAAATAGGTTTCGGCTATGGATTGGATGACCGCTTCAAACTTAACAAAGTCATAGGTATGGCTCATTAAGTTTCTATCCCCGATCATTTTTAACCAAGTGTCAGGGTCGTTAAGGTATTTTGCCGCGTAAGCTTGCCTGACCACGGCTTTGGGTGATATTTGGTCTAAGATAATGCCGTCATTTTCCATTTTGTCTTTTAGCACTTTCCAAGCCAGTTCAAAGGTATATTCAAAGCGTTGGATGATACCTTCTTTTTCTAGCTGGCTGAGGCTAGCCAAGTCATTTTCCATGGCTTCACGCAGCAATAAAAACGCGCGGTTAAAATTAGCAAAGCGTTGTTTCCAGCGAATATCGTGCACGGTGGTTTTCTCCTGCTAGAGCAGCCTGTTGATTGTCGCCAGAATCTCGGCGCTTTGTTTGTCCAACGCTGCCATAGCCGCCAAAATATCTGCCGGTTGGCGCAGGGCGGCGGCTTCTTTCTTGTTGGGATTTTTGGCGCTTAAATCAAAGGTGGTCGGGTCTATGTCTTTGACTGCTACGCGCCAAGCATTTTCGTTCTCGGCTTGGGTTTTTTGCAATTGCACAAATTCTGCCAAATCGGCTTCATTCAGGGCATTGGTTTTGCCTAGATTCCTGTCCAGATTGAGCTGATAAAACCAGATATGTTGGGTGGCGCTGCCTTTGTCAAAAAACAACACCACGGTTTTTACGCCCGCGCCAGTAAATGTGCCGCCTGGCAAATCCAGCACGGTATGCAGATTGCAATTTTCCAGTAGCAATTTCCGCAGGCTAATGGAGGCATTGTCGGTGTTGCTTAAAAAGGTGTTTTTAATGACCACACCGGCTTTGCCACCGGCCTTTAAGATTTTGATGAAATGCTGCAAGAACAAAGAAGCGGTTTCACCGGTTTTAATGGGGAAGTTTTGCTGCACTTCGGCGCGTTCTTTGCCGCCAAAGGGCGGATTGGCCAGCACCACATCGTAGCGGTCTTTTTCTTGGATGTCGGCTAGATTTTCGGCAAGGGTGTTGGTATGGACTATATTGGGCGCTTCCACACCGTGCAAAATCATGTTCATGATGCCAATGATGTAGGCCAGTGATTTTTTCTCTTTACCGTAAAAGGTGTGCTTTTGCAGGGTGACCACATCATGGGTGGTCAGGGTTTTGCTGTGTTTTAGGTATTCAAAGGCTTCGCATAAAAAACCGGCAGATCCTACCGCACCATCATAAATGGTGTTGCCAATTTGGGGGGCGACCACTTTAACAATGGTTTTTATCAACGGGCGCGGCGTGTAGTATTCGCCGCCATTACGCCCGGCATTGCCCATGTTTTTTATCTTGTCTTCGTAGAGATGGCTCATTTCAAGCTTTTCGGTATGCGTCCTAAAGCGCAGTTCATCAATACGGTTAATCACTTCACGCAGGTTGTAACCGGATTGGATACGGTTTTTTAGTTCTGAGAATATTTCGCCAATTTTATATTCAATGGTGTCGGCGCTTTCGGCCGAGGATTTAAACTGTTTAAGGTAGGGGAATAGTTGGCTATTGACAAAATCGGCAAGGTCATCACCGGTTAGGGCGTTGTGGTCAATGCTGCCGTTCGCCAATTTGGGGGCGGCCCAAACCGTCCATTGATAGTCGGGGGCAATAATGGCGCTGTAGGGTGTGCCAGAAAGCTCCGCAGCGGTGGCCTTGTCGCGTTCCAAATCATCCAGGTATTTAAGGAACAACACCCAAGAGGTTTGTTCCACATAGTCCAGTTCACTGCCACAGCCTGCATCTTTGTGCAGGATGTCATCTATATTTTTAAAGGTTTGTTCAAACAACAGGGTTTTCCTTAAGTGGCCGACAATGCCTTAACGCTGAACCCCGCATCGCCTAATAAAACGGCTTGGGCGCGCACCCGTGGGACAGCTGCGGGGGGGGGGGAGCAAAGGGGCAACTCTAGCATGGATTTAGGGCAGGGTATAGGTTTCTTCATGCCTGCTAGGGCTTGACTGCCCCCCAAAGGCAGCCGCCACTTTCTTTGGCAATTGCTGCCAAACGCTGTTCGTGCAATTCCAGTTCTTGCTCGGTGCAGCGGATAATTTTTAGCGGTGGGCGGTCTGTGGGCAAGGTTGCGCTTTGGCTGGCCAGTTGTTGCGCGGCTTGCAATTCGCTGGCACTGACATCCAACAAAGATGATTGCCCGCCGGTCATCAACAAAAACACATCGGCCAGAATTTCCGCATCCAATAACGCGCCATGCAGTTCGCGGTGGCTGTTGTCGATGTTATAGCGTTTGCATAAGGCATCCAAGCTATTGCGCTGCCCGGGGTGTTTTTTTCTGGCAAAGGTTAGGCTGTCAAACACGGTGCTGTAATCGTGTACCTTGCCTAAGTGTGCAAAGTCTGCTTGCCCGGCTAGCAGCGCCAGTTCATGATTGATAAAACCCACGTCGAACGGGGCATTATGGATAACCAGTTCGGCCCCTTCGATGAAAGCCAGAAAGTCTTGCACAATATCGGCAAAAGACGGCTTGTCCTGTAAAAAAGCGCTGGTGATGCCATGCACCGCCACCGCGCCTTCATCAATGGCGCGTTCGGGGTTGAGGTAACTATGGAAGCGCTGGCCGGTCAGCCGTCGCTTGACCATTTCCACACAGCCTATTTCAATAATGCGGTGGCCTTCTTGCGGGTTTAGGCCGGTGGTTTCGGTATCCAGCACTACAATCCGGTTTGCCAAGGTGGGTTTGTCCAAGCAATTGCTCCTTAATGGAAGAGATGAAAGAATGGCGGCATTTAAAAAACGGGTTGAATCGGCCCGGCCAGTCGGTAACAATGTGCCTATAATAGCAATCATAGCCTTAACCCAATGATACCCCAACTATGACTTTACCACGCCCCACTGTGCTTTGTTTTTCGGGCCATGACCCTAGCGGCGGCGCGGGGGTGCAAGCAGATATTGAGACCCTAGTCAGCCACCGCTGCCATGCTGCCAGTGTGATAACTGCCCTGACTGAGCAGGACAGTAACAATGTCAAAAAACTGCTGCCGCAACGCCCCGAGGATATTATCAGCCAAGCTAAAACTCTGCTGGCTGATATACCTGTAAAAGCCTTTAAGATTGGCCTGATAGGCCACCCTGAAAGCGCCCGCGCTATTGATAGTATTGTACGCGAATATGCCAACATGCCGCTGGTGCTAGACCCCATTTTGGCGGCGGGTGGTGGTGCGGCATTGGCTAATAACCTATTGATTGATGCCATAGTTGAATTACTGTTGCCCTGCGCCACGGTATTGACCCCTAACAGTGAAGAGGCCCGCCGTTTGACCGGAAAAACCCATTTGCACGACTGCGGTTTGGCGTTGCTGGCACAAGGCTGCCGTTATGTGCTGATTACTGGCACCCATGAACACACTGATACCGTCAAGCATTTATTGTTCCATGATGACCGCCTGTGGGAAACCTACCATTGGCAGCGTCTGGCGGGCAGTTACCACGGTTCTGGCTGTACCTTGGCTGCCGCCATTGCGGGCTTGTTGGCACACGGTTTAGACCCTCTGCAAGCCATTCAGGAAGCGCAAGAATATACTTGGAATGCCTTAAACCATGCTTACTTGCCCGGTGCTGGGCAATTTAACCCTAACCGTTTGTTTTGGATGGAAGACGAATGACCGCTAAGTTTAGTTTTCCGGCGCGTGGGCTGTATGCCATTAGCCAAACCGACCACCGCACTCTGGACGCTATTGTGGCGGATGTGGAAGCCGTGTTGCGCGGCGGAGCGCAGGTGGTGCAGTACCGCGACAAAAACCCACACGATACAGAAGCATTGGCTAGCCGTTTGGTGATGCTGTGCCATGATTATAAAGTACCGCTGCTGATTAATGATAATGCCGCATTGGCCGCCCAAGTGGGTGCTGATGGGGTCCATTTGGGCAAAGATGATGGCGATATAGGGCCAGCAAGGGCTTTGCTGGGGCCACAGGCTATTATTGGCGTATCTTGTTACGACAGCCTTGAGCGCGCTTTGCTGGCACAATCACAAGGGGCCAGTTATGTGGCGTTTGGGCGGTTTTTCCCCTCCCACTCCAAGCCTTTGGCTGCCCCCGCACAACTGGAGACGTTACAGCAAGCCAAGGCCGTTATTAATCTGCCTATTGTTGCTATTGGCGGCATTTTGCCGGATAACGGGGCGGGTTTGCTGGCTGCCGGTGCGGATGTGTTGGCGGTGATTGGCGGGCTGTTTGATGATGGTTTGCCTGAGCAATCGGCCTTGGCTTTTAAACCGTTGTTTTTATGAAAAGGCTGTTATTATTGGCATTGCCGCTGATGCTGTCCGCTTGTGCGGCAGAACGTGACGGCGCATTAACTGAACCCGCCCAACTAGACGGCAAACAACTGGCTTTTAGCCGCAACAAAGGCAATTGCTTGGCTTGCCATGTGATTGCTGATGGTGAATCACCCGGCAACATTGGCCCGCGGTTACAATCGCTGGCTAGCCGGTTTGCCAATAAACAGCAATTACGCGAACAGATTTGGGATGCACGGCAATTTAACCCAGAAACCAGTATGCCGCCGTTTGGCACTCACCACATTCTCAGCCCTACAGAAATTGATGCGGTGGTTGATTATCTTTGGGGCTTGTAATTCAGCCTAACCTATTTTTAACTGGGAGCAGGGCAAAAAACCGCTTTATTAATTGCCACAGTGGCTTTCTATCAGGCCGTTGACCATTTCTTTTATGTCAATTGGGCAAGGTTGTCTCATCACTTGGGCAATCGCCCCTATTCCTTCCAATAATACCAGCAGCTTATAGGCCAAACCCTGCGGATCCCGCACTGGCAATCCGCAAGCCAATGCTTGAAAAACTGATAATTCCCAAGCCTTGAACACCCGGCAAGCATTTTCAATATTGACATCTTTTCCGACAAATTCCCCCATAGCGTTTACCGCCAGACAACCATGAAATTGCGGGTCCAGAAACCAGTTACCTGCATCTTCAAAAATTGCCATTATTTTTTCCTTGCTGTTTAGGTCGCTTCGGGCCAGCAAGTCTTGTAACTTAGCTTCGTAATCCGACCTGTAATGTTCCAATGTGGCTACAATCAAATCATTTTTGGTCGGAAAATACACATACATGGTTCGTTTGGATACATGGGCCTGCTGCATGATCAAATCCACACCCGTCGCATAAAAACCATTGTCTTTAAACAGCTTAAAGGCCGCCAAAATAATTTGCGTACGTTTTTGGAGTTTTTTGGGTTCAGTTGGTATTGCTTGCTTCATACATCACATTAACGGTTGGAGTGCGTTTAGATTATCAGATTCTGCCTAAATGTAAACTGATCGGTATACAAATGTCTTGACAAGGTAAACAGGTCGGTATACATTTAGCTGCAAGTAAACAGTTCAGTTTACTTATTTAACGCACTTTTCAAGGAAACCGTTATGCAACGTATCAAAGCAATCACACCAACAGAAGGCAAAGCCAAAGATTTGTTAGAGGGTGTCAAAAAAGCCATGGGGTCAACCCCGAACATTTTCACCACTTTTGCTAACGCCCCTGCTGCATTGGAAGGCTATATCAACTTCAATACAGCGTTAAGCGGGGGTGTGCTTGACAAAAGGCTGAGAGAACAGCTGGCTGTTATGGTGGCAGGTTTCAACGGCTGTAATTACTGCGCATCTGCCCATATTTTTCTAGGCGGCAAAGCCGGTGTGGATAAAGATGAGTTGGTGGCCAATAGCAAAAGCCATTCTAGTGACCACAAAGCCCAATCGGCTATCACGTTTGCCCATGCTTTGTTGGTAAAGCGTGGCAAAGTCAACGATGATGATTTGGATAAGGTGCGTGCCGCAGGGTTTAGTGATGAAGAAATCGTAGAAATTCTGGCCCATGTGGCTTTGAACACTTTCACCAATTATTTTAACGAGACAGCCTTAACTGCTATTGACTTTCCTGCTGTTGATTTAAAAACACTTTAGTTGTTATAGTCTGTGTTGGTGGACATGCAACACCAGAGCAAATACGATTAAATGGACACAAGGGCGATACCTGATGAAAATTAGGCTCGCCCTTTTTGCTTAATGCCTTTTATGGAACATTGAACATTAAGGCTAAATCCGCACCACCCATAGCTCACACTACCATCAAAACCGCAACCTGCCCGTTAAGTGGTAGCATATACCTTGGCATTTTGCTTGCATCGGATAAGCTTTTTACTTGCCAATTGCAACTGGCATTGCATAGTATATGCCTAAGGAATCCCTACAATGCTGATATCCCATTTTAACCAAATTTTCTCGAAAACTTATGACAACGCTGACGACGATTGAAATAGCCGCCTCGGAAGAACACCGCTATTCGGTGATTTGGCTGCACGGTTTAGGTGCCGATGGCCATGATTTTGAAGATGTTGTTGATGAACTGAAACTTAAGGCCGCCCATAACATACGGTTTATCTTCCCTAACGCCCCGGTGCGTCCGGTCACCGTCAATGGCGGTATGGTCATGCCGGCCTGGTACGATATTGCCTCGCTCACACAGGAGTCACCGGTAGACTTGGACGGTATCAGCCAATCTTGCCTGCAAATAGGCGAACTGATCGAACGCGAAATCAGCCAAGGCATTAATTCGGACCACATTTTGTTGGCGGGGTTTTCGCAGGGCGGCATGATCGCTTTGCAAACCGGCTTGTGTTATCCGCAACCTTTGGCGGGGGTGCTGGCTTTGTCAACTTATCTGCCGACCCTGAAACAAGTGGCAAAACAAGCCTCCAATGCTAACCAGAATTTACCGATATTGATGGCGCACGGCATTTTGGATGCGGTGATTGATGTGGAAGTGGCAAAAAGTGCCTACGATGGCCTAAACGGTTTGGGCTATAAGGTGCAATGGCACGATTATTTGATGGGCCATTCACTGTGTGTGGAAGAACTGGAACAGATCAGCGACTTTATCAATGCCCTTTTCAAATAGCCATAAAAAAGGCGCAACTATAATATACTCAAATATAAAGGTTGCGCCTTTTTAAGCGTGGCTAAAGCCGCTATAACAAATAACTTATGCTTTTACCGATTCGGCAATGGCATTGAACGCTTCGACTTTTTCTTTGCCGGTTTTGACCAGCTGGACACCGGTATCAACCACCAGATTACCCAACTCAGGGGTTTTGTAGACGATCATACACAAGTAACCGACCGCCGGGATGGCTATCAACGCACCGATAAAGCCATGCAAGCCCAGTAAGCCAAACAGTTGTATCAATAAGGCCATAGCATCTAAAGGCAACAACACCATCGCACCAAAATAGGCCATTACCATAAAAGTGAACAATACAAACACGACAAACTGGATTAGCCTTACCAACGCAACGTTTACTTTTTTCATAGTATTTTCAATTTCCTGAATATGTTTAGGTGGCTTTTTGTAAAAATTTTTGCATAACAGCCGCACCATTTGAAACTTTAATTATACCTTACCAGCACTAAAAAACTGCAATTTTCTATGCAGCAACTGGCGCTTTGGGGCGCAGAAAAAACCGATACAACACACTGCCCGCTATAAAACCACCCAAATGCGCCCACCATGCCACACTGGCCATGCTATTTTCAAATAACAGGGCAGTAGTGGCATTATGCAACTGGAGCAACACCCATAAGCCCAGAAAAGTGATGGCGGGCACATGGATGACCACGGGTAAAAAGAAAATCGGCACCCAGAGCACCACCCGCTCTAACGGATAAATGAAAAAATACGCCGCCAACACCCCGGCAATGGCACCCGATGCGCCCACCACCGGTATGGTCAGGGTCGGGTCAAAACGCCATTGCAGGAAGGTGGCAAACACACCGCACAACAGATAGAACAGCAAAAATCGCCACCTACCCATACAATCCTCAACATTATCGGCAAAAATCCATAAAAACCACATATTGACGATAAGATGCAACCAGCTGCTGTGCAAAAACAGGTTGGTGACAAACGATACATAACCATCAAACGGCAATCCGGTATAACCCACCCAACCGTTGGCGTAGCGGGCGGAAACCATGCCATAGCGCATCACCAGAGGGCCGCTTTGCTCTTCTGGCATAAAATACATCCACACAAACACCACTGTGCAAATGGCCATCAGCGACCAAGTGACCAATGGCTTGGAATGGCAGGGGGCCGTATCTCTTATTGGTATCATAGGGGATTCCTTGGCTGTAGTGATTGATTATGCAGTTTTTAGGTTGCTGGCGGTGACAGGAGTTAATGTCATTCGCCCGCGTAAACAGTTTATAATAAACCTCGAATTTTCCTAATATTAACGGTAAGCCGCTATTTTTACAGCCATGCAAGACACGCCAAGCGAATCCCCCGCCAGCTTTGCCGAGCTTATGCTCGCTGAGCCATTGTTACGGGCAGTCGCCCAAATGGGCTTTAGCCAACCTACGCCGGTACAACAAAAAGCCATCCCTGCTGTTTTGGCGGGTAAAGATTTGTTGGTCAGCGCGGAAACCGGCAGCGGCAAAACAGCCGCCTTTTTGTTGCCCGCCCTGCAACACCTCATCGACCACCCATCCAGCCTGTTCGGCACGCGGGTATTGATTTTAACCCCCACCCGCGAGCTGGCTAGCCAATTGTTCGAACAATGCCAGGCGTTGGCGGTCTTTACTGACCTGAAAGCCAGCCTGATTATTGGCGGGGAAGATTTTAAACAGCAACAAGGCTATATCCGACGGAATGTGGAAATACTGATTGCCACGCCCGGGCGGCTGTTGGAATTGCTGGCACAAGAATCGCCTGATTTTATGCATTTGCAGCTGCTTATTCTGGACGAAGCGGACCGGATGCTGGACATGGGTTTTAACGAAGCGGTGATGAAAATTGTGCAGCACTGCAACCCCAAACGGCAAACCTTGCTGTTTTCCGCCACGCTGACCCATTACGGCATCATCAAACTGGCTGACAAGCTGCTCAACAACCACCAGACCATTGCCCTAAACAGCTTGCATGACGGTCACGGCAATATCCAACAAAGCATTATGTTAGCCGATGATGACAGCCATAAACAAAAAATATTGGCTTGGCTGCTGCTCAACGAAGATTACGAAAAAGCCTTGGTGTTCACTAACAAACGCATCAGGACTGACGAACTGCAGAATCCGCTCAGGGTGCTAGGGCTGCGTGTGGCGGTGTTACATGGCGAAATGGAACCCCGCGAACGCAAGCGCACTATGGATTTGCTGCGTAATGGCCTGGTGTCGATTATTGTTGCCACCGATCTGGCGGCCCGCGGGCTGGATGTCAAGGGCATTAATTTGGTCGTTAATTTTGACGTGCCCAGAAACGGCATTGATTATATCCACCGTATCGGGCGCACCGGACGTGCCGATGCCACCGGACAAGCCATTACCTTGGTCAACCATATTGAATGGAATGTGATTTCTGGCATCCAACGGTTTTTGCATCAGAGCTTTGAGCAACGTCTGGTCAAAGAGTTGGCGGGCAGCTTTAAAGGCCCGAAAAAACAAAAGGCTTCCGGCAAGGCCACTGGGGTTAAGAAAACCGTAGAAGAGAAAAAAGTGCCGGTTAAAAAAATAAAAATCCGTGATCGGGATAAAAAAAATGTGGGCAAGCGGCGTGTGCCAACGGTCAAGGTGGCTGGTGAGCCGCAAAGTTAGGCAACCTAGGGTGGTTTCGCGTCAGCAAACCACCTTTTACCGATGCACCTCATAAAAACCCGCAACAGCCCAAACCGCCTTGGCAGCGTTGTGGTGGATTGCCTGGCGGCGAATCCACCCTACAACGGCTTGTTTTATTGGTTAATCCATAAAATACAGATCAAGCTTTGTCTTTTCCGGCAGGTTTTAGCAG
>CAIYOW010000063.1 GCA_903927955.1 uncultured Methylococcaceae bacterium
CGACCACCCGCCCCGAAACCTTGTTGGGCGATGCGGCGGTGGCTATTCACCCCAATGACGAGCGCTACCAGCATCTGCTGGGCGAAATGGTGGAGCTACCCTTGACCGGACGGCGTATCCCTATTATTGCCGATGACTATGTTGACCCCGAATTCGGCACCGGTTGCGTCAAAATCACCCCTGCACACGACTTCAATGATTATGAAGTATGGACTCGCCACCGCCACACTTCGGTGATGATGGACGCGCCCCACGGAGGTCTGTTCAACATCCTCACCGTTGATGCCAGCATCCTGGACGATGCCCTGATTCCCGAACAATACCACGGATTGGATCGGTTTGAAGCCCGTAAGCTTATGGTTGCCCAATTACAAGAACAGGGGCTGTTAGAAAAAATCGCCGACCATAAGCTGATGGTGCCACGTGGCGACCGTACCCAGGCGGTGATTGAGCCGCTGTTGACCGACCAATGGTATGTAAAGATCGGGCCATTAGCTGAACCGGCTATTGCTGCCGTGGAATCGGGTGAAATCCGCTTCGTGCCGGACAATTGGAAAAATACTTATTTTGAATGGATGCGCAACATTCAAGATTGGTGCATTTCGCGGCAAATCTGGTGGGGACACCGTATCCCTGCTTGGTATGACGATAAGGGGGGGGTCTATGTCGGGCGTTCAGAACAAGCGATACGCGAACAGCATGGCTTGCCTGCCGATTACCCGCTGCGCCAAGATGAAGACGTGCTGGACACCTGGTTTTCATCCGCGCTATGGCCTTTCTCTACCTTAGGCTGGCCCGAGCAAACGCCAGAATTGGCCCTGCATTATCCAACCAGTGTGTTGGTCACAGGGTTTGACATCATTTTCTTCTGGGTAGCGCGGATGATTATGATGGGGCTTAAATTTCAAGGCCAAGTGCCGTTCCGCGAAGTCTACATCCACGGCTTGGTGCGCGATGCCGAAGGCCAAAAAATGTCCAAGTCCAAAGGCAATATCATCGACCCGATAGATATTATCGATGGTATCGGCTTAGATGCCTTGGTAGCCAAGCGCACGGCAGGCATGATGCAACCCCATTTGGCGAAAAAGATAGAACAGGCTACCCGTAAGGATTTTCCTGATGGTATCCAATCTTACGGCACCGATGCCTTGCGCTTTACATTTGCCTCGCTGGCTTCAACCGGCCGCGATATCCGTTTTGATCTGGCGCGCACCGAAGGCTACCGCAATTTCTGTAATAAGTTGTGGAATGCCGCGCGTTATGTGCTGATGAACACCGAAGACCATGATTGTGGTTTGGGTGACCAACCAAGCCAACTGACACATGTCGACCGATGGATTATCACCCGTCTGAACCAAACCATCGAAACCACCCGCCATGCTATAGACCATTACCGCTTCGATTTGGCCGCCCAAGCGATTTACGAGTTTACTTGGAATGAATACTGTGATTGGTATTTGGAGCTGGCTAAGGTGTCGTTACAATCTGAAGATACTGCCTTGCAACGCGGCACCCGTAAGACTTTGTTGGAGGTGCTGGAAACGGTGTTGCGCTTGGCCCATCCGATTATGCCTTTCATCACCGAAGAAATCTGGCAACGGGTGGCACCGCTGCGCGGCATTAGCGGTGACACCATCATGTTGCAGGCCTATCCCATTGCCAATAGCGAAGCTTGCGACAGCCACGCCGTTGCCGAAGCCGATTGGCTGATGGCTTTCATCTTGGGGGTGCGCCGTATCCGTGGCGAAATCAATATTGCTCCCAGCAAGCCCTTGCCCGTACTGTTACAAATGGGCATACCGGCAGATAAAGGATTTGTCAGTAACAACCTAGTCTATTTGCAACGCTTGGCACGTCTGGAATCGCTAACTTGGTTGGCGGACGACGAAGCGGCACCGGAATCAGCCATCGCTTTGGTGGGCGAGTTGAAAATTTTGATTCCTATGGCGGGCATTATTGACAAACAAGCCGAACTAAACCGTTTGGACAAGGAAATCCAAAAACTCAATAATGAATTGCCACGTGTCGCGGGCAAATTGGGCAATCCGGCTTTTGTCGATAAAGCCCCTGCCGAGGTGATTGCCAAAGAACAGGCAAAATTGGCAGAGCTGCAATCTTCACTGGATAACCTGTTACTGCAAAAACAAAAAATTGCAGCCTTGTAAGCCACCTAGCGGCAGCAATCGATCATGCCAGATATAAATACTGCTATGCCATTGACTGAATTACTGGCCTATTCACCTTATTTGTTTGCCACCGTGGTCGGCTTTACTGGCTTGATCGTGGGCAGCTTCCTGAATGTGGTGATCTACCGCTTGCCGATTATGATGCACCGCGACTGGCGGCAGGAATGCATGGAGTTTTTGCAGCTTGAAACCGACGCACCGGAAGAACAGGCGGCGGTATTTAATTTGGCGTGGCCGCTATCCCATTGCCCGCATTGCCAAGCTGCCATCAAGCCCCAGCAAAACTTGCCCATTATCAGCTATGTGTGGTTGCGGGGGCGTTGTGCCGTGTGCAACCAGGCCATCTCGCTACGCTACCCTTTGGTTGAGGGCTTCACCGCCCTGTTGTCGGTTATGGTCGCCTTGCATTTTGGTTACGGCTTGCCCTGCCTGTTCGCTTTGTTGCTGACATGGGCACTGATTGCGCTGAGTTTTGTTGATATTGACCACCATCTGTTGCCGGATTCCATTAGCTTGCCGCTGTTGTGGGCAGGCTTGCTACTCAGCTTGACCAATGTGTTCACTAATGCCCACGACAGTATTATTGGTGCGGCAGCCGGTTACATGGGGCTACGGGCTTTTTACCAAGTGTTCAAATGGCTGACCGGTAAGGAAGGCATGGGCTTTGGCGATTTCAAGCTGCTCGCCGTATTGGGTGCGTGGCTGGGTTGGCAATATTTGCCGCAGATTATTTTTTTGTCATCCATAGTTGGGTCTATCATAGGCATTGCTATGGTGCTGTTGGGCAAGCGCGGCTACACTGTGGCTATTCCCTTTGGCCCGTATTTGGCGGCGGCAGGGTGGTTGGCACTGATTTGGGGCCCGGCCATTAACCAAGGGTATTTAACTCTAATGGGTTTTTAAGCTGGTATGTTAAAAGTCGGGCTAACAGGTGGCATAGGTTGTGGAAAAAGCACCGCCGCCGATATTTTCGCGCAACTGGGCGTTCCCGTATTGGATGCTGATAAAATCGCTCGGGATTTGGTCGCTCCGGGGCAGTCCGCTTTGCTGCATATCACGCAAATATTTGGCACGGATATTTTAAACGCTGATGGCACACTCAACCGCCCTTGCCTTAGGGAGCGTGTGTTTTCTGACCCAGCGCAAAAATTAAAGTTGGAAGCTATCTTGCATCCATTAATTTACAATACGCTACAAATAGAATCAGCCAAATTGACCGCCCCGTACTGTATACTCTGCATCCCTTTATTGTTTGAGAGTGGTGGGACTGATTTTATAGACCGCATTGTGGTGGTGGACTGCCCTGAGGCAAGCCAAATAGCTCGGGTTAAACAGCGTGACCAACTGGGTGATGAAACCATCCGTGCGATTATGGTCAGCCAAAGCAGCCGCCCCTACCGCATAGCCCATGCCGACGATGTGCTGGACAATTCCGGCAGTAACGGCAAGCTTGCAGAACAAATTAAAAAACTGCACAATTTGTATATTTCGCTAAGCCACCCATTATTGGAGCCAACAAGTCCGTGAACACCGCTATCACCTATGAATTTCCACTCAATGAGCGCATCCGGGTTTTCATTAGGCTCGAACAATTGTTCTTGCAGTTCAGGCATTTTTCAGTGGGTGCAATGGTTGCTGACAAACGTGCCGCCATTGCCACTTTGCTGGATATTATGGCTATTATTAGGCGTAATGACCTTAAGTCGGAAATTCTCAAGGAAATGGACCGTAACGCCAAAACGCTTAACAAAATAGCCGCTAATCAGCAAGTCGATAAAGACAAGCTACAGCATATCTTGCAAGAATTGGCGCAAATCAGTAAAAAGCTCTATGCTGCCACCGGCAAAATCGGTATGCATGTCATGGAAAGCGATTTGTTCCAGAGCATCGTCCAGCGCAGCTCCATACCGGGCGGCACTTGCTCTTTTGATCTGCCGGAATACCACTATTGGCTGGAACAGGACGAAGCAGCTCGGCAACGGGACTTGGCGCAATGGAGCAAGCCCTTTAACGAAATTGAGACGGCAATAAGCCTGATTTTGACGCTTATCCGTAACAGCAACGCGCCCTCACAAGAAATTGCCAATGCCGGTTTTTACCAGTTTCCGCTAGACCGCAGCCAAGCTTATCAAATGCTTAAAGTGGACATTGACAAAACGCTGCCTTGTTTTGCTGAAATAAGTGGCGGCAAGCACCGTTGTTCCATCCGTTTTATGGAGTTGCCCCAAGCCGACCAACGTCCTGTGCAGTCGTTGGACAATATCCCTTTTGCCCTGACGTGTTGCCTGTTCTGAGGTTGTCTGTACAGATATGACAGCCCCGTTAATGGTCAAATGCCCTACCTGCCAGCACCCCATCCCTTGGGTTGCTGAGCAGGCCTACCGGCCGTTCTGTTGCCAACAATGCAAACTGATTGATTTAGGCGAATGGGTGATGGAAGAGAAAAGAATACCCGGCGAGCCAGTAAATTTTGACGACTCCGAAAACAATTCCGACTAACGCAAAAGTAGGGTGGGCAAGCTTTTCATGCCCACCAGCCTCTATCTTACTGCTTGCCCAACCGTCCCTTGACAAAAACCAACACCGCTTTGCGTTTGGTGACGGCGGCATAAGCCAACAATCCCAACAAAACACCTAACACCATCTTGCCAAACCCCGAACCTTGTTCAGCTGCCACCGCATCCGCCGAACTAGGGGCGGGCTTATTTTGCACAGCTACTTTGGCGGGTTTGATTTCTGCCGTTAAATCAGGCAACCCCAAACTGCTCCAGGCATCGTAATCCTGCCAAATCGGGTACTTGCCTTTCCACATATTCTTAGCAAAATAAGGTGCCAAGCTCATACCATGTGCAGTGGGAATGCCTTTTTCATCCAAAAAGCCCTTATAAACCACTAAACTGATGTCGCCGCCCTCACCATGTCCGTCCGTTGTGAACGACTTCTCAACGTGGTCATGGAACATCCATATCCCTTGCCCAAAGCTGTTCAGGCCATCATCCACACCGCTTAGCGACAAATCAATACGCTGTGCCGGCACCATGCCATGGACATCACGTTGGATATAAGAACCCGGGCCATTGTCCACGCCATCGTAGTGGGTGATAGTCGGTTTGTGGCCATGGATATGCAAAGCGAACGATTCGGTGTGTCCGTTCAGTACCCGCAACTTCACTTGTTGGTCTTCTTCCATGTGAATCAGCGATTCCCTTAAGGTATAAGGGAATGAGCGGCCGTTCAGCATAAAATAATCGTCAGTGGCGTCAGTGGTGTCGTATTCCGTGTTCATGTGCTTGGCGATCAAACGCGGATCATTGGCGGAACGCGCAACTACTTCATGCAACTCCTTGTCGGCAGACTGGTAATGCAAATCATACTCACGGGCATATTTTTCCTGAACTGCCACAGAAGGATGGCGTACCTGCCCCGCCCCTACGTTGAAAGTTTGCACCCAGTTATTCGGGCGGTTTTCCTCAACCACAAAAATGCCTTGCAAGCCCATAGGGATATGGGTATGCGGCTGCACGTGGCAGTGGTAATACATGGTGCCGGGTTGGCGTGGTTTAATCACATAAGTTTTGCTTTCGCCAGGCATGGTATCCATATTACTGGTTTGACCTACGCCGTCATTGCCATTGCCGCCATGATCCATAAACGGATGGTCAATGCCGTGCAAATGGATGGAATGCGGCAGGTAATGGGTGTTTTCCAGCACTATCCACACTACATCGTCCTGTTCCACCCTAATGACCGGAGAAGGGGCGCGCAGCAGCGGGTTGGCTTGCGGCTCATAGAGGCTTAAGGTGGACATGTCACGGGTTTTGGGGGCATATACCCAAAAGGTCGGCTGAATGCCTGGGGCAATGTCAAAAGTGGTGATGGGTTCTTTCACATCGGGGGAATGGCCGTTCAGCTCAACCACTTCCAGCTTGATAACGATTTTGTCAGGGTCGCCATCGCCATCCATATCATCAGATACGGTGATGGCATCGGCAGCCAATTGCGTTTCCATCAATGTCGCCATGGAAACACCATTAGTGCCTTTGACGAAAGCGGCAATATCGGCAGGGTTGTCCGGGTTACATAAATTGGATTCCTGAATAGCCACGCCATCTATGACTTGTGCCTTGCGCCACTCCGGCGGGGTGAATGCAGAGCAGACTTCTTCCACGGGCCCTAAGTCTACTTTTGCGGAAGGCGGCAAATCCGTGCTGGCGTGGCCCCATGAATGGCTAAGGGCCAATACTACCCCGCCAGTAAAGGAAAGAAGTTTTTTACTCATACGATAACCTCAGAAAAACAAACTGTTGATGAATCAAACGCCACTGGCAAAAAGCAAAATAATAACCTTGCCATTTTAACTGAATAATACCGCTAAGTCTTTTAGGTTTTTGCACAAACAAGGTTGCCAGCAATGTGGGCAAGTTAATTTGCAAGGCAATATAACCGGATTCAGCCAATAAACAACGGGGGGATGGGCTAAACAGTGTGTTTTGTTGTGGGCGGCAGGCGTTAGCCCCGATCAACAAAAAATTCCTTTGGCCAACCGGACCTGCATACCGGCCTGCAATTTTTCCATAAGGCACGGGTCGTTGGCCAATTGCAAAATTTTATCGGCCCATAATGCCGGGTTGTTGGTCAACAGGCAACCATCGCTATTGTTGCTGATAACGCCCTGATAGGGTGGCGTATCTGTGTAAATACCCACTGCCCCCATGCGGGCGTAATCAAAAAACTTAGTTGCCGCCCGTGCCGCATTAAACTTGCCGGGCAATAACGGAGCCAAGCCAATGTCGCGTCGTTGTATTGAGGTAAAAGCCAAATAATTGGGCCAAGACATTGGTTGCAGCACCGCTACCCTAGGCAGCTGCTTGACAGCCCTGACCACTTTGCCGGTGCCGAACAGCTCAAAATGGATGGTGTCCGATTGGGCTTGCACAGCGGCAATAATGGGCAACAGCCAAGCCAATTCCTGTTGGTGGGATGCCGTGCCGTGATAACAGACAACAATGGGCGAGGTGTTGGTTGTCAAAGTGGGCGTAATTGCCGCCGGACTAAGCACAACAGACCGCAGTGCAGAGTATTTTTCAGCCAAATAAGGGCTTGAAAACCAAAAAGCATCACAGAAACGTATTAGGCGGCGGCGATGGACAAGCGCGTTGCTGACAATTTTCCATTGGTAGAGCCAAGGCAGTCCCGCTAGGGCATGGGCATCAAACAGGTCATCATCCATAAAATAGACAACCTGCAAGCCAGAATGGCGGCAGGAGGCCAGTAAGTTGAGCTGTGCGGCTGTCACATAACGGGCTATCACCAACAGACGGCAATCGCTTAACAAGGCTTTGTCCAACCCCTTGCCACTGATCCAACGGGCTTGATAGCCCAAGCTTTGCAGATAAGGAAAAATAAAATAATCGGTGCTCGCTGTGTGCGATTCGGACAACACAAGGGCTTTCGCGGGTTCAGTCATGACAGGTTTCCGGTTTGGCGGGGTGCTGGCTGCCCATATAGGCTAGTCGGCCTTCACCAAGGCTTTTTGATTACCGGAGCGTGGCTTAAGGAAAAATCAGGTCGCACATAGCTAAGGTTGGGGTTGTAAAAAGGGTCGTGCCATAGCAGATGCGCCCAGCGTTTGCGGAAATATAAGGCTTCGGCTTTCGCGCGTGCCAATTTCTCCAGCGAGGGTTCTTTGTTTCGGCTGACCGATTCATGATGGTACATTTCGGCATGGGGTGTCCAAATTACCCGGTAGCCGGCATCCCGCACCCGCAAACAATAATCCACGTCATTGAAAGACACAGGCAAATTATGCTCATCTAAGCCACCCACCTCAAGGTAAACCTGCTTCCACGTCAACAGGCAAGCACCCGTGACGGCGGACAGGTCTTGTGCCAGTTGTGCCCGGCCACAATAGCCAGGGTCTTTGCGGCCGATCAAGCGGTGCAAATGATTGGCGCAACCGCCGGGGCCGACCGTGTCACCGGCATGTTGCACCCGCCCGTCACTGTAATAAAGTTTTGCCCCGACAATGGCCACTTGCGGTTGGCTAAGATGCCCCAGCATTTCTTCTAACCAGTTGGGTGAAATCACTTCAGTGTCATTGTTCAATAAGCACAGCACTTCACCTGTTGCCACTGAGGCAGCCAAGTTGTTCATCCGGGAAAAATTGAAGGAATGAGGGAATTCCATCACTTTGATTTTAGGATGCCGTGCCTTTTGCCTAAGGTAGCGCAGGGCATTTTTTTCTTTGCTTTGGTTATCGACGATAATGAGTTCAAAGTTTTGGTAGCTGCTTTTATTGAGCAGGCTTTCAATGCAGGCAAACAAATGTTCGTAAGCATCACGGGTGGGTACAATAATGCTCACCTTCGGCGGCTGCTTGGGTAGCAGGTAATGCACATGGAAACCGGTTGTTCCTAATGATTGCACCGTAGCACGGACACCAAGCCGCTTAAGATGAGCAAAGACCGGATTGGATTGGGTGGTTTGCCCGTTTGCGCTGGGTCTGGTAGAGGGTTGGGCCAAGGCATTGTCCCCCAGCAAGTCGGAATCCGCTTCGGGTGGTATGGGGTGCCGAACTGTTTGCCGTTTATCATGCAAATGCCAAAGCATAGCTGGGATATGCCGGATGCTGGCGCTGTCCAATTGCTCGGTGCAACGTAAGAACAGGTCGTGGAAATCGGGCGGTTGCGGGCAATCCAGTATTAGCCCGCCGCTCCGCTGCAAACTATCCATACGGATAACCGCAGCGTTGGCCATGTAATTGGTGGAGCGCAACAGCTCGGGCGACCAATCAGGGTTGAACACTGGATCAATGCGGCAATTTTCGGCATTGATGAAGTCGTAGTCGGAATAAATGAACGCAGCAGTTGGATATTTGATGGCTTCGCTCGCCAGCCAAAACAGGGCATGTTCCGCCAGCCTTTCGCCAGGGCGCAAGCCTAACAGCCAATTTTTTTCGGTGTTGTCCGCAGTTGTTGCGGCATTAAAGGCCAAATGATCATTGGCATCAGGTAGTTCGGTAATACTGAGCCAGTCTTGTTGCAAATAGTGCCCGGCAATCCCGTGGTTTTGGCCCTTATAGGTCAGTAAAGTCACCTTAAAATGACGGAACAGCTGTTTTTCCAAGCTGTCCAGTGTCTGATCAAGTAAGTCACCTGCTGGATGCCCTGCAAAAATGATGATTTGAAATTGTGGGCTAGTCCGCCATTTTTTTATTTGGCGGACAATTTGCTGGCGGTCACTGGGCAGCAATAAATCAAATTTCTCCAGCCAATCAACATAGTTTGGTGGCGTGGAATAAGTCCTGAATAGACTGGCTATTTGGTAGGCCTTTGCCAAGTCCAATAGCGGGATATAAAAATGCAGCCCCGCAGTTTGCAAACGGGCGTAAGTGTGCGTCCGGTATAGTGAGGTGACGCGGTTGGCCATTTTGGCTATCCGTTCCAACCAGCCAACTGCTTTTATTTTAGGTTCGCTGAGCTGGAAAACACCTAAGGACTGCATGGGTTCAAGAAGCAACCGTTGCGGATTGTTGGGCAGCTGCACCAGCTCAATGATAGTACCCTTCAGCGTGACCGTTAGTGGGACTGGAAAACGTTCGCCATTTTCCAGTTCGACCAGCAAGCGTGTCGCACAGTCTGCGCCATTACACAGTAAGTTGGCCCGGATTAAAACCCAGCCTGTGGGCAGTTTGCCGGTTTCGGGGAGCAATTCAATATAAGCGGGCAATTCATTGATTTGCCATTCATTCTGATGCGTGGGTGACGGTACGACATGTTGTCTAGGGTGCGGCAAAAGTTTGATTGACATAGCTAAATGCACTTTGTACTAACAATCAATGGCGTATGGGTCAAAGGTAGTATTCCTTCACTTAGGAGGCGGATTGTTGTTTATTGTCTGTTCATTGTTGCTTGGATGGCTAGTGAAAAATGGTACGCTATCGTTCTTACAGAAAATTCAGCACAGTGTATATCATTTTATGGCTAAAGTGTAATGACCAAGCCTCCTTATTTGAGCTTGTCAGGCTTTTATTTTTGTTATTTCGCCACACTCGGTACATTCATCCCTTACTGGGGGGTGTATCTCAACAATGCCGGTTTTAACCACCAACAAATTGGTGAGTTATCGGCCTTGCTGTCCGCTACCCGTATCTTGTCACCTAATATTGGCGGTTGGTTGGCTGACTCCACCGGCAAAAGTTTGGCAGTTATCCGGTTTTGCTGTTTTTTTGCGGCATTGTTATTTGGCTGCTTTCTGCTGCCTAACCGCTATGCTGGGCTGGTTGTCATCACCCTGGGCTTTGGCTTGTTCTGGAATGTGATTCTACCACAATTCGAGGCAGCGACTTTGCACCACATCAGTCAGTACCCTCGCCGTTATAGCCAAATCCGCTTATGGGGATCAGTGGGGTTTATCGCAGCGGTGCTAGGTGTCGGCAGTCTACTGGACCACCAGCCTTCGGCTGGGATACCGCCGATTGTACTCGTGTTGTTGGCGTGTAATTGGGTGGTGGCGCTGTTTGTGCCGGAAATACAACAACACAGGACTGATGTGGCTCGGGGTAGGACGCTAGGTAAGCGGATCGACAAGCCCGAAGTGCTGGCGTTTTTGCTGGTATGCCTGTTGTTGCAAGCCGCCCATGCACCGTATTATGTTTTTTATTCGCTATATTTAAAGCAACATGGCTACACCACTGCACTGACCGGCGGACTATGGGCTTTGGGTGTGGTGGCGGAAATTATGTTGTTTATGGTCATGGGGCGGTTGTTAAGCTATTTATCATTACGAAACATTTTGTTATGCAGTATCTCCCTAGGTATCTTGCGCTGGTTGTTGCTGGCCTACTATGCCGATGATTTGTCTTGTCTAGTGGTAGCCCAATTGCTCCATGCAGCCACTTTCGGCGGTGTGCATGTGGCGACCATCCATCTGGTGCAGCGTTATTTTGGCGGTCGTCACCAAGGCAAGGGGCAGGCATTGCTCGTCAGTATCGGTTACGGTTTGGGCGGGTTGCTGGGCAGTTATTATAGTGGCTTATTTTGGCAGGCGCAGGGTGGCCCGGTGGTCTTTGTGTTGAGCGCGGCGTGTTGCGGATTGGCCTTGCTGATTGCTTTTGTGTGGGTGGGCAGGGAAAATACCCCCCATTTGGAAAGCCTAGGGTAAAATGCCCCGATGTGTTTAGGCTAAGATACTCAGGGATACTCAGGCCGCTTCTAATTGCAATCATGATATGAAAAAAACCATAAGCCGTTGGCTTCAAGACATTTGGTATGGCGACATGTTTATCGGCCTCTGCTTGATGCCGCTAGGTTTTCTGTTTGCCGACATCGTCCGTTTGCGGCGATTTTTATACCGCTTGGGCGTATTAAAGTCGCGTAAGTTTCCGGTGCCCGTGATTATTGTTGGCAATATCACCGTGGGCGGCACTGGCAAAACCCCGTTGGTGATTTGGTTGGCTAATTGGCTGTGCCAACAGGGCTACAAACCCGGCATCATCAGCCGTGGTTATGGTGGGCAGGAGGCGGCTTCCAATGCCGCGCCGTTCTGGGTTGAGGCTGACAGCAGCCCAGCACGGGTCGGCGACGAAGCTTTGTTGATAAAACGCCAAACAGGTTGCGCTGTGGTGGTCTGTCCGCTCCGCACGGAAGCGGCGGATTACTTGCTGAGCATGACCGATTGTAACCTAATTATTGCTGATGATGGCTTGCAGCATTACGCCTTGCAGCGGGATATTGAAATTGCCGTTATTGATGGTGCGCGACGTTTTGGCAATGGTTATTGTCTACCGGCGGGGCCCTTGCGCGAACCTATCAGCCGCTTGCAAGAAGTTGATTTTGTGGTTGTCAATGGTGAAAAATCCGAGCAGGCGCATTTTGCTATGACATTGCAAGGCGATGTTGCCATCAATCTTGCCACTGGCGAGCAACGGTCCTTGGCAAGTTTTGTCGGTGTGGCGTGTCATGCCATTGCGGGCATTGGTAATCCTGGGCGTTTTTTTGCCTTGCTGGAGCAGGCGGGCTTAGTTTGCAGCACACTCAGTTTTCCTGACCATTATCAGTTCCGGTCGCAAGATTTGCTCTTTAAGGCCGATGCGCCGGTGCTGATGACCGAAAAAGATGCCGTCAAATGTGCCGCCTTTGCCACTGACCGGCACTGGTATGTGCCGGTGTCGGCCCTGCCAGAGGCGGGTTTTCCTGAACGTTTATTAATCCGATTAAGAGAATTGTATGATAGATAAAGAATTGCTCGATATATTGGCTTGCCCCATTTGCAAAAGCCGCTTACGTTATAACAAAGACCAGCAGGAGCTGATTTGCCGCGCTGACCGCTTGGCTTTTGCCATCCGTGATGATATTCCGGTGATGCTGGAAGATGAGGCGAGGCAAATCAGCGGCGAAGAATTGGACGCGCTTTACAAGCAGCCTTATGTTTAAGGTTGTCATACCTGCCCGTTATGGCTCTACCCGCTTGCCCGGCAAGCCATTGTTGGCTATTGACGGTGAACCCATGATAGCCCATGTTTGTCGGCGCGCCCAAGAGGCCGGTGCCGATGAAATCATCGTCGCCACCGATGATGACCGCATAGTGCAAGCCGTCAGCCCATTAGGTGTCCGTGCCGTTATGACCCGTGCCGACCATCAAAGCGGCACCGAGCGCATTGCTGAGGTGGCGGAGAAGTGCGCTTGGCCTGCGGACACTGTTGTTGTCAATTTGCAGGGCGATGAGCCGTTGCTGCCGCCAGCGTGTATCCGTGCAGTGGCGGCGGCATTGGCTGGGCAGACCCGGGCGGGCATTGCCACATTGGCTGCCGCCATTGACGATGGGCAAGACATTTTTAATCCGAATGCGGTTAAGGTAGTGTTGGATAAAGCCGGTTACGCATTATATTTCAGCCGCGCGCCCATCCCGTGGGATCGTGACGCGTTTGCCAAAACCGCACAGCAACCGAGCGGAACAATGCCTTATTTAAGGCATATTGGCCTTTATGCTTACACGGTAGGTTTTTTGCGCCGCTATTGCAGTTGGCCTGCCTCAGTATTGGAATCCGTGGAATCGCTCGAGCAGCTGCGTATCCTCTGGCAGGGGGAGGCGGTTAAAGTCAATATCATTGAACAAGCCCCCCCGGCGGGCGTTGATACGATGGAAGATTTGCAGCGGGTGGTGCGGGTGCTGGCTGGGCAGCAAGGGCTACCCCTGCATTAATACACCGCCTTTTTTACAGATTTTTTTCGTTTTTTTTTGAGCAAGGGCAATCAATGCTGATCCGTTGCGCGGGTTTTTCCAGCTTGAGTGCCGTTAGTTGCCCGCCCCACAGGCAGCCGGTATCAATACCATAACAATTATTGCCTTCATAAAAACCCAAGGTGGACCAATGGCCAAACACCACGCACAGATCGGCATTTTTGCGGTTGGGCACTGTAAACCAAGGCATCAAGTGCTTGGGTTGGCTGCCTGGACTGCCATTGTTGTTAAAGTCCATGCGCCCGTCGGCATCGCAATAGCGCATTCGGGTAAAGCAGTTGATGATGTAACGTAGCCGTGCCATGCCTTTTAAATCGTCTGACCAGACATTGGGTTTGTTGCCATACATCTGCCGTAAAAAAGTGCGGTAGTCTGGGGCGCGTAAGGCTTGTTCCGCTAATGTCGCCATTTTTTTGGTCTGTGCAAAATCCCATTGCGGGGGTAGCCCCGCATGTAGCAGACAATAATCATCATTGTAATGGAATAGCGGCCTAAATCTTAGCCAGTCAATCAGCTCTTCGCGGTCAGGGGCCAGCAGCACTTGGTTGAGGTCGTTTTTTTTGTCGGCAATTTTTTGTGTGCAGGAGGCCGCCAACAAGTGCATATCGTGATTACCCAACA
>CAIYOW010000064.1 GCA_903927955.1 uncultured Methylococcaceae bacterium
AACCGGTTCGGCAGCCCAATACCAGCTACCACCATCACCCACGCAACCCAGCAGCCAATAAAATGCACGCGTCTGCTATCACCATTAAAGCGGATGAACTCTATTTGCAGGTTTGCGCCGCCAGCCAACAACTATCTGTCATTAAAAACAACACCCTATTGGCCCGCTATCCAGTAGCGACCGCTAAAAATGGCTTGGGCGAACAGCGCGGCAGCGAATGTACGCCGCGCGGCTGGCATGTTATCCGTGCCAAAATCGGTGCAGGACAACCGTTAAACAGCGTGTTTATTGGCAGACGACCTACTGGCGAAACTTACACGACCACTTTGGCTGCGCAATACCCACAACGCGATTGGATTTTGACCCGCATCCTTTGGCTAGGCGGCTTGCAGCCCGGTGTTAACCGCTACGGCCCGGTGGACAGTGCTTGGCGTTACATTTATATCCACGGCGGCCCGGATGCACAGATGGACGGGCAACCCCGTTCGCACGGTTGTATCAGGATGCACAATGCTGATATTGTCGGATTGTTTGAGCGTGTCGCGGTGGGTTGCAAGGTTTTTATTGGTTAGGTGGTGTTGAAAACGTTTGTCTGATGTGACAAATAGCAGTATTTTGTGCACATGAGATTTAGGGTATCACGCTCTGTTGTGTTCACTATGAGGAAGTTAAGTTATAAAACCCTCGGTTGCGCTTGAATTAAAAAGAAATGCCGTGCGAGAAGCGGCGGAACGCTTCCACACGACCAATCCCCGGGTATTTGGCTCAGTCCTGAAAGGAGCCGACCAAGAGGGCAGTGATCTTGATTTGCTGGTGGATGCATTGCCCGGCACTACGCTATTTGATTTGGGCGGTTTGCAACTTGAACTGGAAGAGCTGCTGGGGGTCGCCGTCGATCTGCGGACGCCGGGCGACCTGCCTTTGAAATTCCGCGCCCAAGTGCTTGCCGAAGCGCGTCTGGTATGAACGAAAATCGTCTTGCCGATTATTTAAGCCACATGCTTGATGCTGCACAGTTGGCTTATAGGTATATCTAATGTATTGAAAAATATGACTTTATTTCTGATAAGTGGTGCTAAATCTTGTCATCATCGGTGAAGAAGCATGAAAGGCATGCGTAATCGCATCGCACACGGCTACTTTGAAATTAACCTTGATATAGTTTGGGATACCATTCAGACCGCATTGCCGCAATTACTTGAACAACTGCCTATCATCTATAAACAAGCAGTTGATCATCAAGAAGCAGCTTTTACAAGACACGGCTAACTAAACTGCCTCCTGCCCCCATCAAATCTTTTTGACAAACTCAGATTTCAGCTTCATTGCGCCAATACCGTCAATTTTGCAATCAATATCATGATCGCCATCCACTAAACGGATATTTTTGACTTTGGTGCCGACCTTAACCACCAAGGAAGAGCCTTTCACCTTCAGGTCTTTAATCACCGTTACGCTGAAGAGATCGAACGGCATGAGAGGCGCTGGTTATTTTTTAATCCATCACATTTTTTATACTGTCATTAAACCTAAAAACTGCTGGAACGGTTGAAAATCTTTATCAAAATGCAAGAGTGGCAAACCATTTTCGATACAATAGGTGGCAATAAGCGAGTCGATGGTTTTGCGGACAGTTATGCCTTGCTTGCGCAACAGTCTAAAATTATCGGCACTTTTTATACTGATTTCAGTGCTTACCATAGCGACTATCGGTAAGGCGCAAAGCAAGGTTTTAGCGACCTGATAATCTGCATCCTGCCTAAAACCTTGTAGCACTTCTGCCAGTATCAAATCACCGGTACAAACTGGTTGCACACCTAACAAACCATCGATTTTTTTGGTTGCCAACGTTTCCGTGCCATTAAAATAGTCGATCCAAACACTAGAATCCACCAATATCAACGATCAGTCCTCATTAGCCCCAAATCGCCTTGCCACTGTAATTTGCCCTTGAATGCTTTGATGGTTTCTTGTTGTTTGAGCAGCAATAAGGTTTTTAATCCTTGCTCAACTGCTTCCTGCTTTGTCTTAATGCCGGTTACCGCCAACACATCGGCCATTAAGGTATCGTCTATGCTGATGTTGGTGCGCATGGAATGCTCCTTGTGTAGAGGGGTTCATAAAATAATACACCAAATTGCGGGCAACGCAGGGCAGACCTGCCAGTTCAGTATTGCGTATTACAAAAACTGTTACATTACATAGCTAACTGAACCGCACCCTGCCCTCATCAAATCTTTTTGACAAACTCAGATTTCAGCTTCATTGCGCCAATACCGTCAATTTTGCAATCAATATCATGATCGCCGTCCACTAAACGGATATTTTTGACTTTGGTGCCGACCTTCACCACCAAGGAAGAGCCTTTCACCTTAAGGTCTTTAATCACCGTTACGCTATCGCCGTCTTGCAGCACATTACCATTGGCATCTTTAATGATGCGGTTATCGTCATTGTCATCCGCTGCCCCCTCTTTAGGCCACTCGTGGGCGCATTCGGGGCAAACGAACTGGCTGCCGTCATCGTAGGTGAATTCTGATTGGCAAGCCGGACAAGGAGGGAGCGTGGTCATTGGGTTATACCTTAAAATATAATAAATTGCCGCCCTGTCAGTCACAAGAAAAGGCAGGGTATCTGGGATAGATGTGTTGCAGTAAACTGGCATGATGCCAGACCAAGGGGGTTATTGTCTACCCATGCAGCCACTAGCTTAGCCACCACGAGCGGATTATTTTTTACCTTAGCCAACATCAAAATGCCACTAACGGCTTAAGCGGTTATAATGGCTTATCTAGGCCATTGCCCATTTCGAGGTTTTTTTGTCAGCCCAATCCCCAACCATCTTATTCAGCGCGGGCGAATCCTCCGGTGACCAACACGCCGCCAATTTGTTTTTGGAACTCAAAAAACACCGGCCTGATATTAAAGGCATCGGCATGGGCGGCGTGCAAATGGCGGCGGCAGGCGTAAAGCTGGATTATGATTCGGCTAATATTGGCGTGATTGGTGTGGTGGAAGTGTTGCGCCATTACGGTGAAATCCGCCGCGCCTTAAAACTGATGCAGCAGGTCGTGGCAACTGAAAAGCCTGATTTGCTGGTCTGCGTGGATTATAAAGAATTTAACTTTAAACTGGCACGGTTTGCCAAGCAATGCGGCGTTAAGGTGCTGTTTTACGTCAGCCCGCAAGTTTGGGCGTGGCGGTCGGGCCGGGTCAAAAAATATGGCCAAGTGATTGACATGATGGCGGTCATTTTTCCGTTTGAAACGGCCTATTACGAGGCGGAAAATGTGCCAGTGCGTTATGTGGGGCATCCGTCAGTTGATAAAGTCCATCCCCAATTGACAACGGCTGAAGCCATGAGCCAGTTTGGCTTAAGTATTGACCACCCCGTGGTGGGGCTATTGCCCGGCAGCCGTACCAATGAGATCAGGCGCATGTTGCCGACCATGCTGGCGGCGGCGGCACTGTTGCATCAACAAAACCCCGACATCCAGTTTATCCTGCCGCAAGCGCCCAGCATTCAGGATACGCTACTAACCACTTATCTGCATAACGCGCCAGTCAAGATAACGGTGATTAAAAATCAGGTTTATGATGCCATCCCGTGCTGTTCGGCAATCATGACCACCTCGGGCACCGCCACCTTAGAAATTGCTTTGCTCACCGTGCCAATGGTGATTGCCTACAAACTGTCACCCCTGACCTATTGGCTGGGCAAGCGTTTGGTCAAAATTGCTTTTATAGGCCTGCCCAATATCATTGTTGGCAAGACCATCATTAAAGAACTGATACAGCATGAGGCAACACCCGCCCATTTAGCTGAGGAAATCAACCTCATTCTGACTGATCAAGCTTATGCCTCTAAAATGCGGGACAACCTGCAACAGGTTAAGCAACAGCTAGGTCAAGGTGGCGGCTCCAAAAATATGGCACAATTGGCTTTACAGATGTTGAATGGCGAGGCTTAACCAGCATCCCTGCGCATCTTGTTATGGTTTTCTGCACTACCCCAAGCCATGCCCGTATGTAATAATAAAGCACTCAGGTTCTGGTGCTGTTTTTAGTGCTATTTTGCTTGCCTAACGTCGCTTGGGCATAAGCACCTATCAGGTTAGTCAACTCAACAGCATAAAAGGCATTGATATGGATGAGAACAAAAAGAAGGCGTTAAGCGCCGCTCTGATGCAAATTGACAAGCAGTTCGGCAAAGGCTCGGTCATGCGTATGGGGGATGTGGCGGCATTTCGGGATATTGACGTGGTGTCCACGGGGTCTTTAGGTTTGGACATCGCCCTAGGTTGCGGTGGCTTGCCGCGCGGGCGGGTGGTGGAAATCTATGGCCCGGAATCATCCGGCAAAACCACACTGACTTTGCAAGTGATTGCCGAAATGCAAAAACTAGGTGGCACTGCCGCCTTTGTCGATGCCGAACACGCCCTTGACCCCAGCTATGCGGAAAAAATTGGTGTCAACTTAGATGATTTATTGGTCTCGCAGCCCGACACCGGCGAACAAGCGCTAGAAATCACCGATATGCTGGTGCGTTCCGGTGCAGTGGATATTGTCGTGGTCGATTCGGTGGCGGCACTGACCCCTAAAGCCGAGATTGAAGGCGATATGGGCGACTCACACATGGGCTTGCAAGCGCGTCTTATGTCGCAAGCTTTGCGGAAACTAACCGGCAATATCAAACGCTCCAACACCTTAGTTATTTTTATCAACCAAATCCGCATGAAAATCGGTGTGATGTTCGGTAGCCCAGAAACCACCACCGGCGGCAATGCCCTTAAGTTTTATGCATCGGTGCGTCTAGATATCCGCCGTATTGGTTCAGTCAAAAAAGGCGATGAAGTCATCGGCAATGAAACCCGCGTAAAAGTGGTAAAAAATAAAGTGTCCCCCCCGTTTAAAGAAGCCGAGTTCGAAATCTTATACGGTGAAGGCGTGTCGTTTATGGGCGAATTAGTCGATTTAGGCGTTAAATACGGTTTTGTGCAAAAATCCGGCTCGTGGTATGCCTACGGGGATGAAAAAATAGGCCAGGGCAAAGACAACGCCAGACAATTTTTAAAAGAACACCCCGACAAGGCCAAAGACCTGGAAGCCAAAATTAGGGCGGAAGCATTTGACAAGCTCAAGCCACCGGTATTGGCAGCAACCGCTGAAGAAGTGGACGAAGACCTATAGCGAGGCGGTTGTTTGTTGGTTGAAGCGGCAGAGGACAGCGCAGGGATAAAAGCCATTGCCTTGCGCTACTTGGCAATCAGGGAACACAGCCAGCAAGAATTATTGGCTAAAATCCAAGCCAAAGGCTTTACCCGGCAAGCCATCGGGTCGGTGCTGGCGGAGCTTTGCCAGCAAGGCTGGCAGAGTGATGCCCGCTATGCCGAAAGCTATGCCAGACACCGCATCCGTAAAGGCTTCGGGCCACAGGCCATCCGCTATGAGTTACGCCAAAACGGTGTGCTTGACGTTGATCTGGACAGCATTATGGCGGATATTGCCGATAGCTGGCTAGCACAAATGGCGCAAGTTTATGCCAAAAAATACCGGGCAATGCCGAGCGGTGCTGCCGGGACATTAAGCAAAACAGAATGGGCAAAGCGTGGCCGGTTTTTGTTGCAGCGCGGCTTTCCCGCCGACCTGTTGCCCGCTTTGTTAAACCATTTAAACATTACCTTGACCTCGATTTAGCCCTACACATTATCATGAAGACAATGACTAGCGCCCAGCTACGCGCCGCCTTTCTCGAATTTTTCCGTCAACGGGGACATGCCATACAGCCCTCCAGCTCCTTGGTGCCCGGCAATGACCCTACCCTACTGTTCACCAATGCCGGTATGGTGCAGTTTAAAGATGTGTTTTTAGGCAGGGAACATAAGCCTTTCAGCACTGCCGCCACTAGCCAGCGCTGCGTTAGGGCGGGCGGCAAACACAACGACTTAGAAAATGTCGGCTATACCGCCCGCCACCATACTTTTTTTGAAATGCTTGGCAATTTCAGTTTTGGCGATTATTTCAAAAAAGAAGCAATCCACTATGCGTGGGAATTTCTGACTAAAGAAATGCAAATACCCGCTGAAAAACTGTGGGTGACTGTTTACGCCGAAGACCCAGAAGCCGAAGCTATCTGGCTGAATGATATCGGCATTGATGCCAACCGCTTTTCGCGCATAGCCACTAAAGACAATTTCTGGTCTATGGGTGATGTTGGCCCTTGCGGCCCTTGCACCGAAATATTCTACGACCACGGCGAACACATTTTTGGAGGCCCGCCGGGTTCACCCGATGAAGACGGCGACCGCTACATAGAAATCTGGAACTTGGTATTCATGCAGTACGAACGTGCGGCGGATGGCACCATGACCCCGCTGCCAAAGCCCTCGGTGGACACCGGCATGGGCTTGGAGCGTATCGCGGCAATTTTGCAGGGCGTGCATAGCAATTATGAAATCGACCTGTTCCAAAGCCTGCTAGGCGCCGCCGCGCAATTGGCAAAAACCGATGATTTGCATAACAGCTCGTTGCGCGTCATTGCCGACCATATCCGTTCTTGTGCGTTTTTGGTCACTGATGGCGTGATGCCGTCCAACGAAGGCCGTGGCTATGTGTTGCGGCGCATCATCCGCCGTGCCTTGCGTCATGGTCACCGTCTGGGCATTAACGCATTGTTTTTCTATAAACTGGTCGCGCCGCTGGTTGCCGTCATGGGCGAGGCCTACCCCGAATTGGCAGCTGCCCAAGCCCAAGTGGAACGGGTGTTGAAAAAAGAAGAAGAACGCTTTGCCGAAACTTTAGGCCAAGGAATGAAAATCTTGGAAGCCTGTGTTGCCAAACTGACCGATACCGTCATCCCTGGCGATATTGTCTTCCAACTGTACGACACTTATGGCTTTCCGGTCGATTTGACCGCCGACTTTGCCCGCGAACATCAGTTATCCGTCGATTACGATGGCTTTGAAACCTGCATGGCGGCACAACGCGACCGCGCCCGCGCCGCCAGCAGTTTTGCCGCCGACTACGACCAAGACATCAAACTGGACAGCGCCACCGAATTTACCGGCTACCAACAACTGGATGATGAAGTGCGCGTGATCGCCTTGTACCAGCAAGGCCAACCAGTAGACAGCCTGTCCGAAGGTGCGGAAGGCGTAGTGGTTCTGGATAAAACGCCATTTTATGCCGAATCCGGCGGACAAGTCGGCGATTGCGGGCAACTGACCGCCAACAGTGCTGTTTTTGCCGTCCACGACACCCAAAAACAGGGTGGCGCGTTATTCCTACACAAAGGCAAATTACTCAGCGGCACTTTAACAGTGGGTGCGGTATGTGATGCCAAAGTCAGTGCCGAACAACGCACCGCCACCGAACAGCACCACTCCGCCACCCACTTGCTTCACGCCGCCTTACGGCAAACCTTGGGCGATCACGTCGCACAAAAAGGCTCGCTGGTCAATCCTGAACGCTTACGGTTTGACTTCTCACACTTCCAACCAGTGACACCGGAAGAAATTGCCAGCTTAGAGCTGTTAGTCAACGCACAAATCCGCCTGAACCATGAAGTTGCCGCCACCATTATGGATAAAGACGAGGCGGTCAAAGCCGGTGCAATGGCGTTGTTTGGCGAAAAATACGGCGATGAAGTGCGCGTGTTGGCTATGGGTGGTTTTTCCACCGAACTGTGCGGTGGTACCCATGTAGAACGCACCGGCGACATTGGCTGCTTTAAAATTATCAGCGAAACTGGCGTGGCTTCTGGTGTGCGCCGTATTGAAGCCGTGGCGGGTGCAGCAGGCATGGATTGGATAGCCGCCCGTGACAAAGCCTTGGTGGACATTTCCGGCCTACTGAAAAGCTCGCCCGACAAAGCCGTGGAAAAAGTTGAACAATTGCTGGAAAAAAACCGTAGCCTAGAAAAACAACTGGAACGCCTGAACGCCAAACTGGCCAGCTCGGCAGGCGACGAATTGGCGGCAAATGCCATCGACGTGGCGGGCATTAAGCTATTGGTCGCCAAACTGGACGGTGTAGACCCCAAAACCTTACGCGACTTAGCGGAACAGCTAAAAAACAAACTGGGCAGCTGCGCCTTACTGTTGGCAGTGGTGGAAGGCGACAAAGTCAGCTTAGTGGCGGGCGTGTCCAAAGACAAAATGGGGCAGATAAAAGCCGGTGATCTGGTTAACTTTGTTGCCCAACAAGTCGGCGGCAAAGGCGGCGGCAAACCCGATTTGGCACAAGCGGGCGGTAATGATCCGGTAGGCTTAGCCAATGCGCTGGCGGGGGTTGCTGAGTGGGTTAGCGGGCGGCTTTCTTGATTTGTGGCTTTCTACTCCTATCTTACATTGAAACTGTTGAACCTTATTACTACCCAACCAATTAAACAACATTAGACTTGTTTCAACTATAAAAAACAATTATTTAGCGAGATATAAATTCCAGGGCCTCGCACACACGCCGATAATATCATAATAAAAATCAATACGATGCAGGCGAATCCTGTCAGAGAGTATGCGAAACCGCTTTAAACCTGAAAAACTGTGTTCGACGATAACCCGTTGCGATGATAGCTGTTGATTCTCTTGTTTTTGGTTTTCAGTTAAAGGGTGATGTTTTGATTTTTTATGCGGTATAAATAGGTTTTTGCAGGCGTATTCATTTGAAAAACCCAGATAGGCTAAATCAAGGTGAACATTAAAGTCATTAAACCAAGGTTTATCGGCGTTAAACTCGTTTTTTAATACAGAAAAATCATGGCATTTGCCTTCATAGCAATAGCTAATATGGGAATCGTTTTTAAACCAGTCGTGATAATCATAGTTTTTAAAGTGCGGGCTTTTTTTTACCTGAATAGGTTTCTTTTTGGCATTCGTCATCTTGGGGACGTTGGATGCGTTGTTCAGTAGCATCTATGAACAGGTCTTTATGTTCACCAAACAAGGCTTTAAAGTCATCTACAGTCAATAGGTTACGTTTTTGCATCACGCCTAAGCGATCTAAGGCGGTTGCCAAAATCGTCAAACCGATTTTTTGATTGCGCACCGCATTGGACGCGCTCATGCCACACGCAACGCCGAGGGCATCCTAGGTTAAGCCTGGCTTTAAACCCATTAGGGTAAACAATAAAAGCTCTTCTTCATTTTGTAGGCAATACTTTATATTAACCGCCACTTTACGCTGGCTTAAGGTCACGTGATAGGTCTCAAGACACGCTTTGGTAAAGGCTTTAGATAGGCTATAAAACCGCGTTTCATCCATCCCTGTCATCGCCCGCCATTGTCTGTCTTGTGTTAAATCAGCCGTGGTTATTTTCATGCTTTAGTGATGTTGTCGGTCTGAAAGGGCGCTTTATTTATATTAGCGGGTTTTTTGTTGAAACAAGTCTTTTGAACAAAAAAAACCAAAGAGTACCAGCATTGACACCATTATGAAACATATCTATCTTTTACCCGTCGCCCACATTGGCGGCGCGGTTTTAGCAGGCCGTTAAACTACATTGGCGCACAACCGCCTAGAGCGGTTTTTTTATGGGAGTCGTTCAGCCTTTTACTACGTGGGGTTGGATTGGGAAGCCATGCGAATGGCTTGCCGGTTTCCTTTGTAGCCGGTCTGCTAACCCGATTCAGCCTCGCACCAGAGATTGGCGTTATGGCGTATGTCCCCTAAGCCACTCCTTGAGCGCGTCGTCCATGCGCGTCTGCCAGCCCTTGCCGGTAGCACGGAAGTACGCCAGCACTTCGGGGCTGTACCGCACGGTGACGGATATTTTAGTTGGCTCTTTCTGCTTGCCAATCCCGCGCAAGACGGATTGCAAATCATCGGGTAATGAAGAGAATGGCTTGAAATGCTTAAAATCGTCTTCGGTCAGTTCGCGGACTTCGCCGTCTGCGTCAGTCAAGGGTAATCGTTTTGCCATATTTACGAGCCTCTCTGGTATTGGCTTTGCGGAAACTAATCACACGAATGCCGCCGGTGATAAACACAAAGCACAAAATATGCAACCTGCCGTCAAGATAGCCAGCGGCGATGCGGCGGCTTTCACCATAATCAAACCGGTCGTCTATGTCGAAGGCAGCGGTTTCAAAATCGAAATCAGCCGCCCGCTCAAAGCCCAAGCCGCGTTCGGCGATGTTTTTGGCGTTTTTGGTGGGGTCGAAGTCAATTTTCATGGTTTTATTGTAGTAACAAATAGCGGATTAAGCGAGCAAAATGAACACCGTCTCACTATCATCCGAACAGATTATCTTTGCCTAAGGCGAAGAACTTCGTACAACATCTCTTAAAATTGCTGAAGCTAAGGAATAAAAATGAGCTATGTAGAAAAAAACTTAATGGCTGGTGAAAAATAGAATACTCTGCAAAAATAACAAGGTGGACATACTTCATTGGAATATTCTTACCTGTACCTTTTTTGTTAATATTTGGATTGTTATACAGCTCGTAGGTTGGGGTAAGGAACGAACCCCAACAAAATCAAAATATCAACGATTCTTTCATTTTATGCCATCGGGAAAATGACCCGGTTGGCTTGTTGGCAAATGCGCTAGCGGGGGTTGCTGGGGTGAGGCACGAACCCTAACAAAATCTAACCATTAACGACTCATCTCTTTTTACAAGATAATGGGCTTATGATTTGTCAGCCAGAACCAGAAGGAAAGCATCGTTCGGGTCTGCTGTTTCATAACCCGAAGGCAAATGGTCAATAAGGGTGGCTCGCTGCATATTGTTGAGCATAAGCCCTGCACGGTGCGGTTGCAGTATCTCCTTGAACTTTGGATAACGGCTGGCACGGCGGATTTCTTCTAGTTGCTCGCCACAGGTGACCAATTCAAAAACGCCCTGCCTCCATGCTTGGTAAATACGGTGCGGGGGCGTATTGGGAGAAATAAGTGAGCTAAAGAGTATGTTGCTATCCAGAATTACCCGCATTTTATGAAAATTGGCTATGTTAAAGCTTCGTCTATGGCGTTATCTATGTCGGCTTGGGGATAGGCGGCGTTTTCCGTCTCAGAACCGTTTTTTGTGTTGGCTGTTCGGGTCGGCGGGAGTTTAACGGTAGGAAGCTTGGGGAACAGCCAACACAAAAAACGGTTGGCTGTCGGCAGACTTAAAATTTGGCGGTTAGAAATGCATTATCAAAAATAGACATCGTCTGGAATTTTTAATAATGATAACGACAAGACACGATATAAATAGCGCGATCCTCCGGCAAGTAAATTAGACGATGCTCGTTGGTGATGCGTCTAGACCAGTAACCTGTAAGATTTCCCTTAAGAGGCTCAGGTTTTCCAGTTCCCTTGAAAGGATCGCGTCGACATTCCTCAATGAGGTTATTGATTTCATCTACGATCTTCGGATTTTCTTGTTGCCATGAAAGGTAGTCATCCCAAGCATTGGGAGTCCACGAAACGGCAAAATTTTTAGCTTGTTTCTTGTTTTCTGTCTTCTTGTTTTTCATTGCGGATTAGGTCGCGTGGTTGAGCCTGACCTGCTTTAAGCTGTGCAATGGATTCCATTAAACGACTGGCATTATTCGCAGAACCTAGGAGATACATTGTCTCTTCAATACTATTGAAATCAGCCAGAGACAACATCACAACGTGTTCACCACTTACACGGGTAACAACAGTTGGGATATGGTCTTTGCAAACATTATCCATCACAGTCTTCAAACTGGCTCGTGCTTCGCTAAAGGTTAAGATGTTCATAATTTTATCTACACTCAATATATCTATATTTTGGCGCGAAACAGTGCTGTTTTACTGTTCCCTTCGCAATTGTTCTGAATGAATATGGCTACATATCGCCCCCGACATTCAGTAATTTTATTTAAAGAAATATTGTACAGCATCTTGTACATAAGTTTCAATGCTGTTTGCATGTGCCAAAAATCAAGATATTTGACACAAAATTAAATCACTGATAAACATAGGCTTATTTGTGCCATAAATTAGTGACAAAAAGGCTTATGAAAATTGGCTATGCAAGGGTATCAACCGACGAGCAAAACCCCGACTTACAAATTGACGCACTCAAGGCGGCAGGGTGTGAGCGGATATTTACCGACAAGGCAAGCGGGGCGAATGCCAAACGCTCGGAATTAACAAAATGCTTAAAGGCTCTGGCGGTTGGTGATACGCTCATAGTCTGGAAGTTGGACAGGCTGGGGCGTTCACTGCATGACCTGATAGGCTTACTTGATGAACTCAAGGTAAGGGAGGTAGCTTTTCAGTCGCTCACCGAAGCCATAGACACCACCACGGCAACGGGCCGGGCTATGTGGCAAATGGTGGGGATATTGGCGGAGCTGGAACGCTCATTGATTCAGGAAAGAACGAAAGCGGGCAGGGCGGCGGCGGTCGCCCGTGGGGTAAAAATGGGGCGTAAAACCAAGCTAACTACTCAACAAGTCACCCACGCCCGAAAATTGATTGAGCAAGGCGAACATCACGACAATGTTGCAAAATCGCTTGGTGTCTCACGGCGAACGCTTTATAGAAGCTTAACAAAATAGCTAACTACATTTTTGTGATGCATCGGAATAAAGACACCAATAATATTTTGGGGTCATTATTTCTTGTTGCCCAGTTACCCAAGAATTAGGATAAACATCTATAATATCATTATCTGATGTTTTAATAGGGTACTCAATAAAATCTACTACACCACCAGCAATATATGTTTGACTAATACCGCTGCTAAACTTTACTACAAACCTGTGATACCCCATTCCGCTTTCGCCCGCAGCATATATCTTTTTAGCAAAATTAGTTGGTAGCCTTTTGGAAGACTCAAAAATATCAATTACATCATTTATCAGAATAAATAATTTTCCAGAATCTTCTTCTGGCCATACTCCCCAATTGCAAAAATAGTCTTTTTCTTCAACGATATATACGCATTCTATATATTCTTTTTTTTTATTAATTACAGAACATGGATAACAAGAAACACCATAAACTTCAACTGGGTCAATGAGTTCAATCTTACTTCTTAGATTATTAGGTAAACTTTTATATCGTGCCATATGTAACTACTTTTACTTTATATTACGCTAAATGGTGGACGACCTTCATGCATTGGATCTTGATGTAGAGGGGTAGTAAAAGAAGGTCCACCACTGCCACGACCACTTCTTATTCCCGCCCCACCTGGTGATTCTTCAGGCATCAATGATTCTGGCATTGTTGTAGTTCTTCCAGATGGAATAAATGAAGATTTTGGTATTTCTTCAAGAAGTTGTATTTGTTGACCAAGCCCAGCTTGCCCAAAATTTGGGGCAACCGTACTAATTTGAATTTGTACTCCTATTGGAATTTTTACTTTACAAACATTCTCTGCTGTATTTCCTATAGGAAGGGAAAGATTTGATATAGCATCTTGCGGGGTACTATATTGAATTGGACTAACAAAACTGCCAATCATTGATGATGTCCCACCATAATATCTATAACCAGTAATTTCCGTTGTTGTTTGACCAGCAATAGTTTGTCCTATGGACGGCGTTTCCCCAGACGGAGCAGGTAAAAAAAGATATTCATCTGTTCCTTTACTATCAACACCGCTAATCGGATTTCCACCTACATAGCCATAAGTGTTCAGCCCACCAGCCAATCCAATCGGGTCGCTTTCGATGTATCTCCCTAGATTCGGACTATAATCACGAAAATAATTATAATGCAAGCCTGTTTCTGCATCGTAATATTGCCCGGGGAAGCGTAAGTTATAAGTAAACTTCTTGCCGTCCTTGTCGGGGTCTTCGTTGGGTTTGTCCGCCCCGAACGGCTCGGAATCCCAACGCCAAACGGTTTTGCCTGTTCCGTCCACAATGGCACGGGGGGCGTTAAGGTGGTCGGCGTGAATGTAGGACGTTAAACCGCCCGCTATGACGGCAACGGGGGTGTTGCCAAAATACACGGTCTCACGGATTGTTTTTTTAGTGTCGGTATATTCGCCTATTAGGTGTCCGGCTTCGTCATAAACAAATAGGGTCGTGCCTTGGGGCGTAGTTTTCTTAACCCGTTGCCCGCTGCCGTTAACGGCGTATTGGTTGGCGTTGACCGCCGATAACCGCCCACGGTCGCTATAGGTGTAGGTATTGACTCCGTCGCTTAGGGTGTTACCTGCGGCATCGTAAGTATAATTTATAGCAGGCTTGCCTTGCGGTGCCGCTTGGGTCAATCGGTTGCCTGTGCCACCGTAGGTATAGGTGGTTTGCGTGGTCGTGGCAGTCTGTAAGGTTTTGGAAAGCCGATTGCCATTGGTGTCATAGGTGAAGCTTTCCATACCCCGCCCCGCCCCTGTTGATGCGCTCAACAAATGGCTTAAGGGGTCATAGCTAAAATTTTGGTTCTGGCTAGAGTCAGTGTCAGTGTAATCGCTAATCCGGCTTGCCGGGTCATAGGTTAAGGTGCGGCTACGGTCGCCTAACGGATAGGCGGTTAAGCGTCCGTTTTGGTCAAAGGTCCGGCTGTAGGCTTTATTATTACCCCATGTCCAAGAAATAGGCGAAGCAAACGGGGAATATTGGATATTGCTGAGTATCGGGGTTATGCCTAAGTCGAGTTCTGCAACCCGCCCGTTAATATCATAGGAAACATTGACGGCTTTACCGGAAGGGTAAGTAAATGTGCTTAATCTGCCCGAAGAATCGTAAGCATAGGCGGTTTTTAGCGTCACCGTGCCGATAGTTTGGATTTTTGCGGTTACCCGCCCGTGGCTGTCGTAAGTCCAGCTTGTGCTGCCCGTTTCATCGGCAATTTTAATTAACCGCCCCTTTGCATTGAGGGCTTTATCATAGCTAAACGTTATCGGCGTTCCGGTGGCAAAGCTAATGCTAGTGACACGGTTTAAGGCATCATAGGCGTAGGTTGTCGTTTTTCCCCTAGCATCGGTCGAGGTTAGCAAGTTTCCGGCGGCATCATAGCTGTTTTTGGTGGTTCCGGTGTCTGGGCTTGAGGTTTGGGTTTTATCGCCCAGTCCGTTATAAGCGTAAGCTGTGGCTGCTCCCCGTGGGTCGGTGATTTTTACGGGGTTATCGTGATTGTCATACTCAATCGCCGTTTTATTGCCGATAGGGTCAATACTCGCAATCAAGCGGTTGAGAGGGTCATAACTTTGGCTGCTGGTATTGTTGAGGGGGTCGGTAGCTCCGGTAAGATTGCCGTTATTGTCGTAATTATATGAAACCGCTTGTCCTTGGGCGTTGATCGACTTTGCAAGGCGGTTCAATGCGTCAAATTCTTGGGTACGGCTACGAGTCAACACGCCCGTAGGGTCGTAAACCTGCACGGCGGTTTGGTTGCCAAAAGCATCTAAGGTGTAAACAATTTTATTGCCGAGAACATCGCTGATTTGGGTCAAGCGGTGGGCATCATCGTAAGCAAAAATGGTATAAGTGCCGTTAAAACCCGGGTGGGCGTGTAAAACTTGCAATAATTGACCGACATTGTCATAAAAATATTCGGTCAACTCGCCGCCGACGGTGCGTAAAGTTACCCGCCCTTTAAAGTCATAAGTCAGGTTAGTAGTCAGTCCGTTGGGGTCTACAATGGTTAGCGGCTGTCCGATGCCGTCATAGGCGGTTATTTTGGTGACATTGCCCAACGCATCGGTAACACTAACTAAATTACCTTGGGAATCATAAGCGTATCGGGTAATGTCTTTAACATCGGTGCGGGGTTCGTCAACCGAAGTGACCTGCCCATA
>CAIYOW010000065.1 GCA_903927955.1 uncultured Methylococcaceae bacterium
CTTTACGAAGACCTGAGGTGTGCATGACTTTCACCTACATTATATTAAAATATAACACAACTATAGCACTAGCTGCGCTGCCCGTTGCGGGGGAGACGCATATTTTATGCGACTCCCCAAATTTCAGACCACGAGTTAAGATAGAAACAGTGCTTAAAGAGGGGAAACTAAGGTACTCCCACCACGCCTCATCTAGTCTACTGATGTGTCGTAAGCTCTTTTACAAAGTTACAAACTATCCAAAATAGCTTTCTTAACCTGATCCAAGCTGGCATCAATAGTGACCGGCTTGGCATCGGCGCATTGTTGCATGGCTATTTCCGGGTCTTTAATGCCATTGCCGGTCAGGGTACAAACAATCACGCTGCCTTCGGGGATTTTGCCGGTGCTGATGTCGTGCAATGCGCCTGCTAATGAAGTGGCGGAAGCGGGTTCGCAAAACACGCCTTCATGTTGGGAAAGCATTTTTTGTGCGGCAAGAATCTGCTCGTCGGTGAATTTGTCAAACCAGCCGCCCGATTCCTGTTGCGCCGTCCACGCCAAATCCCATGATTGCGGATGACCGATACGGATGGCGGTGGCAATGGTTTCTGGGTTGTCGACCATCGCGCCTTGCACAAAGGGCGCGGCACCGGCGGCCTGATAACCACACATTACCGGCCGGCCCCTGCATATCGCATCTTGACCTTGGCTGTAGGTGGAATATTCTTTATAGCCTTTCCAATAAGCGGTGATGTTGCCCGCATTGCCGACCGGCAAACAATGGAAATCCGGCGGATAGCCCAATTCGTCTATGATTTCAAAGGCGGCGGTTTTTTGGCCTTCGATACGGTAAGGGTTAATGGAGTTGACAATAGTCACGGGGGCCAATTCGGCCACTTCTTTAACCAAGGCCATGCCACGGTCAAAATTGCCGTTGATCTGGATAATTTTGGCATCGTACATCAAGGTTTGCGCCAGCTTGCCCAAGGCAATTTTGCCTTCGGGAATCAGCACAAAAGCCTTAATGCCCGCCCGCACCGCATAAGCGGCGGCAGAAGCGGAGGTGTTGCCGGTGGAGGCACAGATAATGGCCTGGCTACCTGCTTCCACAGCTTTGGTCACTGCTAGGGTCATGCCCCGGTCTTTGAAAGAACCGGTGGGGTTTAACCCTTCAAATTTGACATAAATAGTGACGTCCTTGCCAATCAGTTTAGGGATATTGTGCAATTGGATCAGCGGCGTGTTGCCTTCGCCTAAACTGATAAGACGGGTGTTGGCAGTCACCGGAAGGCGGTTGCGGTAACGTTCAATTAAGCCGGTATAGCGGGTCATGTTGGAAAATTCCTGTAGGTTGGTCAAACTGCCCGCGCTCGGCACGGGCAGGCGGGGCGGTTAGCCCAAGGTTTCAAGGCGGATACGGTTGATTTGTCCGGTGACGGTTGGCAATGCTTCAATTTCGGCAATCGCGTCGTTCATTTCTTTTTCTGCCGTGACTTGGGTAAGCATAATAACCGGCACACTGGTTTGGTCGTTTAATGGTTGTTTTTGGATCAGCGCTTCTATGCTGATATGGTGATAGGCCAAAATGCGTGTGACATCCGCCAACACGCCGGGCTTATCTTCAGCCAACAGGCGCAAATAGTAAGCAGTTTTAAAGCTATCTGCCGCCAACACCGGAATATCATCCAATTGATTGGCTTGGAATGCCAAATGCGGCACCCGGTTTTCAGGGTCACTGGTCAACGCCCGCGCCACATCAATCACATCGGCCACCACCGCAGACGCAGTAGGTTCCGCCCCTGCCCCCGCCCCGTAATACAGGCTAGGGCCGGCGGCATCGCCTTTCACCAATACCGCGTTCATCACGCCGTTGACATTGGCAATCAGGCGGCCTTCAGGAATCAGCGTCGGGTGGACACGCAACTCAATACCCTCGGCAGTCTTACGGGCAATACCCAAGTGTTTGATGCGATAACCCAATTGTTCAGCGTACTCGACATCAATGCGGGCAATTTTGGTGATGCCTTCGGTGTAGACTTTTTCAAACTGCAAAGGGATGCCAAAGGCGATGGAAGCCAGCAAGGTCAATTTATGCGCGGCATCAATGCCTTCCACATCAAAAGTAGGGTCGGCTTCGGCGTAACCTAAGGCTTGCGCTTCCGCCAACACCTCGAAAAAATCGCGGCCTTTTTCACGCATTTCGGTGAGGATAAAATTGCCGGTGCCATTGATAATACCCGCCAGCCATTCAATCTGGTTGCCGCTTAAGCCTTCGCGGATAGCTTTAATAATAGGGATACCACCAGCGACAGCGGCCTCAAAAGCAACAATCACGCCTTGTTCGCGGGCGGTGGCAAAAATCTCGTTGCCGTGCAATGCCAACAAGGATTTATTGGCCGTCACCACATGCTTGCCATTGGCAATGGCTTGCAGCACCATGTCTTTAACCGGGCCGGCACCGCCTATCAATTCCAACACAATGTCGATGTCCGGGTCATTAATAACATCCATCGGGTCAGACGAAACAATAATGCCACGCGTGCTGCATATTCTGGGTTTGCTTAAATCTTTTGCTGAGGCACGGGTAATGATGATCTCCCGCCCTGCCCGCCGGGCAATTTCCGCCGCGTTGCGCGTCAAGACATTAACTGCACCGCCGCCGACCGTGCCAAGCCCTAGTACCCCTACTTTTACCGGTTTCAAAATCCACTCCCGTTCAGCTTAAAACAGCCATTATATTTCATAATGCACAAAAATTACCCTGACTCACTGCAAAAGGCCATCAAACCGTCGGTATAAACCTAACTATGGCTTGGCTGCCAGTAATTTCTTACGCACTTTTTTACTGACCATGTCAATAAATTCATCGCTATTTTCATACCCTTGTTGCTGGATGAAGTTTACAAAAGAACCAATGAGCTGTTTGGTGCCAGCTATTTCTTCATGCGAACGCCCACAGCCTTGGCAATGGCTGCCTTCTTGGGTGCACTGGTCAAGACAAGGGGTAAATTTCATAAGGCATACTCAGTTAAGTTAAGTTAAGTTAGGATTAGGGTAAAGGGGGTAAATTTTGACACGATTCGAAGCGGTTCATCAAATCAATTGCTGATGAATTGCCGTTTGCAACAGAACCACCCCACCCTAATTGCCATTCGGCAATAATTTCGCCAACCAAGTGGCAAATGAATTGCGGTTGCGTGAGCAAATGATCACTTTGCCTTGACCGGAAAATTTAAGCACCACGCCTTCACCGCTGGTCACGCTGTTGACCAACTGCCCTAAGATACCGCCGCTGTTTTGTGTGGCCACTGATATTTCGTGATGTAAGCGGCTATCCCAAGCAACCACATGGGCATTGTCGATGACAATATCTTTGCCCGGCTGCACATCCAAGACAAAGCTGGAGCCAAAGCCGGACACCGCCAGTTTGCCCACACCGCTGGCTTCGCAGATAAAAAAGCCGCCGGTTTGGCCAAACATGGCGGTGCCGACATTTTGTGTGCGGACATTCAGCGACACCCCACTTTCGGCAGCGACAAACGCGCCATCGGTCAGCATATAACGGGTTGCCCCGACCTCTATCACCTCCACCGCACCCGGCAAGGCAGGCGATAGCAAGCAATCACCATCACCGCGCACTGCCTCGATATGTTGCTGGAAAAATGACTCATCATTGGCAAAGCGACGCATCAAAGCACTGGCCAAGCCACCCGTCATTTTGCCTTTTAAGTCAAGATTAGCTTCCATCATCACCATAGCTCTGGATTCGCAATAGATTTTTTCGCCTCTTTTCAGGCTAATATGTAAAAACGGATCGACATCGCCAGTTACGGTAAATTCTGCCATAGGGTATACCTCGTTTTGTGTTGGGCGGGGTGTTACGGATTGGTGGTAACAGCCTGTTAATGGCGTGGCACGGGCAGGCTGTTCCAGTACTTGCCTTGTGTGTCTCGGTAGCCCGTTATGATAACTGCTTTTTTGCCTATTTGGGCGGTCAGTGCGCCACTGTCCGCCGTGTTTAGCCAGTGGGCATCATAATCGCGGTAGCGGGCCAGCACATCGGCATGGGGGTGGCCAAATTTATTGCGGTAACCGGCGGGGATTAAAATGGTTTTGGCCTGCACAGCAGCCAAAAAACGGGCCGTGGATGAGGTTTTGCTGCCATGATGCGGGGCCACCAGCACATCCGCTTTAAGGTCAGGCACATGATCGACCAACCATTGTTCGGCATCGGCCTGAATGTCACCCACCAACAATACCGAGCCATTAGCTGAGCTTATTTTTAGCACACAAGAATTGTCATTTTCCAGCGTGAATGTTTGTGTATCCGGCGGTGACAACAGCGCAAAACTTACCCCATCCCATTGCCAAGCTTGTCCGCTTAGGCAACGTTCCGCTTTAAAAGCCGTCAATTGTTCCGGTACACTGGTCAGCACTGTTGCAACAGGCAGTTCTTTTAAAATCGATGCGGCACCGCCAATATGATCGTTATCGCCGTGGCTAATAACCAACCGGTCAAGTTGCCCAACCCCGTGCGAACGTAAAAAAGGCAGCACCACATTGCGCCCGCTATCCATATCTTCGGAAAATTTACCGCCGGTATCGTAAACCAGCCAGTGGTTGGCAGTCTGCACCGCCACTGCCAAGCCTTGACCGACATCCAACACGGTAACAGTAAATTCATGTTCGGCAGGCTTGTCTAACTTGGCAAATGCCGATGGCAGTAACATCACCAAGCCTAGCCAACGTGCTGGGATGCCTCTTGGTGCCAATAACCACACAATGCCGGGCAGGGCAAAAAATAATGTCCACAAGGGCGGTTGTGGATGGTTAAGCACCGCACAAGGCCATTCCGCCAGCTCTGCCAAAACGCCATATAGCCCTTGCAAGCCTTTGTCCAGCAATATAAACAGCGGCATTGCCACAGCGGGGGCAATAAACAGCAGCAGCGTTGCCAGCAACGCCAAAGGCACTAGCAGTACACTGATGATAGGCACGGCAAACGCATTGGCTAAAGGTGACACCAAGGAAACTTGTTGGAAAAACACCAGTAATAGGGGGGCCAAACCCAATGATGTGACCCAGTTAAGCTTGAGCAGGGTGCGCCAATAGCCGGTTTGACCCAAACAGCCCGCCAGCGTATAAACAATCAGCAGCACCGACAGGAAAGACAGCCAAAAGCCAATATCCAACACGGCGAGCGGCTCAGCCAGCAAGATAACCAGCAAAGCAATTGCCAACAGAGTGGAGGCATGAAGATGGCGCTGCAAAATAATGGCCAACATGGCTACAGTCAACATCAGCACACCGCGCTGGGTGGGCAAAGTGAACCCCGCCAACCCCGCGTACAAAATGCCAGCCACAATGGCGGCAATAGCAGCGACTGTTTGCGGCGACCAAGACAATAAGCCGGTGCTGGCCCACAGCTTGCGCACCAGCAGGTAAACCAATCCGGCAATCAGGCCGATATGCGAGCCGGACACTACAACTAAGTGAATGGTGCCGGTTTTGCGGAACACTTCCCATTGGCTTTGCCGTATGGTACTGCCATCGCCAATCGCCAGCGCTTTAATCAAGCCCAAGTTGGCATTGCCCGACAAAGCCGCTGAAAGTTTGTCGGCAATGGTTTGCCTAACTGTGGCAATCGGTGCGGTCAGCCCACCCTCAGCCAGCAATTGCGCGTCGGGGTGTGGGCGGACAAAGCCGGTGGCGTCAATGCTGTGGCTAAATAACCAGCGTTCGTAATCGAAACCGCCAGGGTTTAGGCTGCCATGCGGACGCTTTAACTTAACGGTGAACGCCCATGTTTGTCCGGCTTTTACCGCTTGCGGTGGGTAATACCAACTTAAACGCAATTGTCGGGGCACGCGGTTATCCGACTCGCTAACACTAAAATTGAAAGTGGTTTGTTTATCGTCATGTTCCGGTAAATCAGCAATGATACCCTTAACGTGTAGGTCAATGCCTTCGGAGGTGGCGGGCAATTGTTGGTGCAGGCGGTATTGGGCAAAAGCCAAGCCGTACAGCAGGCCAAACGCGAAAAATAGCCCGGGCCAACAACGCAACCATGCCATAATGCCGATAAAAAAAGCACCACCTATCAGCACCATAATAGTGGGCGGCAAAAACGGGAGTTGTTGCACCAACAACAACCCGGTTAACAGGGATAAAGCCGACCAAACCATGCGTGTCCTGAACAGGGGCGAAAAAATACAGTCACAACTGGAGGGGTGAAACCATGCCAAAGCAAGCCATACAGAAACTGATAACCCGCTACATGCCTGACCGTGAAGTACTGGTCAACCACAAGCACTTGCGGTTTTTAGGCAATCGTCTGAACGACCCTAACCTCTGGCATCTCAGCAGACGCTCCATAGCAATGGCTTTTGCCGTCGGCCTAATGTGCGCTTGGATACCGGCCCCCATGCAAATGGTGCTGGCCGCCGTGTCAGCCTTGTATTACCGCGCCAACCTGCCGGTTGCCGTGGCGTTGGTGTGGGTCACCAACCCTATTACCATGCCGCCGCTATTTTATTTCGCCTATAAAATCGGCTTATGGTTTATGGGCCGGCCGGCACCCACGGAAAGCTTCCAGTTCTCTTTGGAGGGGGTTATGGACGGCATAGGCAATACTTGGGAACCCTTTCTGCTGGGCTGCTTTATTTTAGGGGTCAGTTGCTCGGCCCTAGGTTATTTTGGTGTGCGCTACTTTTGGGCACGCCATGTACTTAAAAAATGGGCGCAACGGCAAACACGCCGGGCGGGCAATTTGGCCGTGTAAAGCCAGTTTGGTTGCCCTGTATTTCGCTACATTGCATACAGGCCACATTGATATTAATAATGATATTAACAATTGCGTCTTACGGCTAAATTAATCTGGCTTGTGGCTCAATTTTCCTGCCCGGACAACAGGCGTTGGATGTTGCTTTTATGCCGCCATAGCAAGATTGCGGTCATGACAAGGGAGGCGGCAACAAAAGGCATTTTGCCGAGTAAGAACCACGCATACAAAGGTGCAAGCACTGCTGCACACAAAGCGGATAGGGAAGAGATTTTGCCGATTTTGTAAATGGCCAGCCACGTCACCACAAAAGCCAAGCCGAGCAGCCAGTTGAAGCCCAATAGCACACCGATGGTGGTGGCTACACCTTTGCCGCCTTTGAAGCCGAAAAAGACCGGATACAAATGGCCGGTAAAGGCCGCCAGACCAATCAGCACCAACCATGCGTCAGATACCTCTAGGTAGTGGGCGGCAAGCACAGGCAGCAAGCCTTTGAGCAAATCCCCTGTTAAGGTGACTGCGGCGGCTTTTTTGCCGCCTATGCGCATGACGTTGGTGGCACCGGGGTTGCCTGAGCCTTGTTCGCGCGGGTCGGGCAAGCCCATGACCCGACAGGTGATAATGGCAGAGGAGATGGAGCCTATCAGGTAGGCGGCAATCAATAACAACCACGCAATCATTGGGTACCTTTTTTCAATAGTTTGGGGGCAAAGCCAGTGGGGGAAAGGTTTTTAATCAGATTTTTTGATGCTATCCGCGCCAATTTCGGCTGGTAATGCGTTATCCGCTGCTTCGGGTTTAGGCACAAACCAGCGCGAGAACAGCAAGCCTATCTCGAACAACCACCACATCGGCACTGCCAGCAGGGTTTGGGAGATGACATCGGGCGGGGTCAGCAACATGCCGACAATAAACGCCCCGACTATTACATAAGAACGTTGCGCGGCAAGTTGGGCGGGGGTGACTAGGCCGCTCCAAACCAACACGATGGTGAAAATCGGCACTTCAAAGCATACGCCAAAAGCAAAAAATAGCGTCAGCACAAAATCCAGGTACTTGCTGATGTCCGTCATGACCGCCACGCCAACCGGGGCGGCGGTGGTCAAGAAGCCAAACACCAACGGCAACACCACAAAATAGGCGAAAGCCACGCCAATAAAGAACAACAGGGTGCTGGCAATCAGTAACGGCAACATCAGGCGCTTTTCGCTTTTATATAAGCCGGGCGCGACAAAAGCCCAAAACTGGTACAAGATGAACGGCACTGCAATGAACACCGATAGCACCATTGCCAGTTTGAACGGGGTGAAGAAGGGCGAGGCCACTTCTATGGCTATCATGGTGCTGTTTTCCGGCAAATGTTTCAGCAGAGGCCCGGCAAGAAAGCTGTAGATAGGATTGGCATACGAAGCCAGAGCCAAAAACACCAGCAGCACACACAGCACGACACGCAATAGGCGGTCGCGCAACTCAATCAGGTGGCTGATCAGCGGCAGTTCGGGGTCATCTTTGCTGTTATTGCGGTTCATGCGGTTTGTCGGTGTTGACAGGGGTTGGCGCATTGGCCGTTAATGACGCATGGATTGAATGTTCTGTTTCGGCCATATCGGCTTGCAGGTCGTGCAGGGCTTCCAAATCGGCGTGGTCGTGCAGGGCCTTGCGGAATTCTTCAATGTACAGTTCGTGTTTAAGTTCCGCTTGCACATTGGCTACCATGCGGCGGGTTTTGCCTAGCCAAAAACCCGCCACGCGCGCCACTTGCGGCAATTTTTCCGGGCCGATGACCAATAACGCCACCAGTGCCACCATGCATATTTCAGAAAAGCCTACTTCAAACATGTCAGTTTTTTTCGTTGGTTTTGCTAGTCACTTCGCCGTCAATGATCGTTTCTTCTGGTTCGGAAGGCTTATCAGCGGTTGTGTTGTCTTCGCCGTCTTTTAAAGCACTGCGGAAATTTTTGATCGCCCCACCCAAATCGGAGCCGATGTTGCGTAAGC
>CAIYOW010000066.1 GCA_903927955.1 uncultured Methylococcaceae bacterium
CAAACAACAACCTTACCACGACACCACTTATTCCACCGCACTGATTTTTATAGTGCTATTGAACGTGGGCTTTTTTGTGCTGATTTTAAGCACCAACAGCCAACTATCCAACGCCATCAACTACCCGCAACACCCCGAATATGTGCTGTATTTCAGCGGCATTTTACTATTGGATGCGATAGCCGCCTTGCCCTTTGCACGCTTGCGGGCAGAGAACCGCCCGTTCCGTTTCGCCGGTATCAAACTCACCGAGATTTTGATCGCCGTGCTGTTAAGCCTGTTTTTTATTGTATACTGCCCGCCATTGTTTTCCGCCCACCCACAAACGTGGCAACAACAGGCCGTAGCCTTGGTTTATCTGCCCTCCATAGGGGTCGGTTATATTTTCATTGCCAACCTGATCGCTAGTGCCATAAAAACCGGATTATTGGCTCCACAACTGATGGGCATTGCTTGGGGCTTTGACCGCCAACTACTGGTAAAAATGCTAGGCTACTCTTTGCCGATGGCGGTCATCGGCTTTGCCGGTATCATCAACGAAATGCTTGACCGCGTGCTGTTGAAATACCTGCTGCCTTACGACAGCCAAACTAACCTTAAGATGCTGGGCATTTACGCGGCCTGTTATAAGCTTTCCATTCTGATGTCACTGTTTATCCAAGCCTTCCGTTATGCCGCCGAACCGTTCTTCTTTGCCTACGCCGACCACAACGATGCCAAACCGGTTTATGCCAAAGTGCTACGCTATTTTGTCATTTTCTGTGTGTTTATATTTTTGCTGGTGACGCTATACCTGGATTTTTTCCAATATTTCTTGGGCGAACCGTTCCGTAGCGGTTTGGCGGTAGTACCTATCTTGCTGCTGGCCAATCTGTTTTTGGGCATTTATGTCAACCTGTCAGTCTGGTACAAACTCACCGACCGCACCTTAATGGGCACTTGGGTGTCGATAGCAGGCGCGGTACTGACCATTGCCTTGAATATCTGGTGGATACCCTTGTTCGGCTTTATCGGCTCGGCTTGGGCCACCTTGGCCTGTTATGCCTACATGGCCTTGCTATCTTATGGTTTAGGGCAGATTTATTATCCGGTGGCTTACCCAGTTTGGACTATCACCGGTTATATCGTCTGGGGGCTGGTGCTGTATGGCCTACAGGGGCAAGCCTTGCAGTTTTACCCGCACCCTTGGTTGGTTTCATCGAGTTTGTTGCTCACCTACCTGATAAGCGTTGCCCTGTTTGAAGGCAGACGCAAACAGTAATGCCATGCGGTATCCTACCCGCAGCAAAACTGGCAGTTTTGTCCAGCAAATGCTAATCTTGCCCAGTCCAAGCCCGCTCCTGTTGCCAACCTGCCGCCATGTACACCACCCACCTAGCCCAACAATCCTATAATTTTTCCAACTTGCGCAATTTGCTGGCAAAAGCCAGCCCTGCCCGCTCCGGCGATTACTTGGCTGGCGTGGCGGCAAGCAGCCATTTGGAACGGGTCGCCGCGCAATGGGTGCTGGCGGATGTGCCGCTCAAGCAATTTTTGACCGAAGCCGTAGTGCCTTACGAAACCGACGAAGTGACGCGCCTGATTATGGACGGACACGACCGCGCCGCTTTTGCAGCGATCAGCCATTTGACCGTCGGTGATTTCCGCGATTGGCTGTTGTCCGAACAGGCCACTACCGAAACCCTGACCGCCATTGCGGCGGGCCTGACACCGGAAATGGTCGCCGCCGTGTGCAAAATCATGCGTATCCAAGATTTAATTCTGGTCGCAAAAAAATGCCGGGTGATCACCCGTTTCCGTGGCACTATAGGGCTGGAAAACCGCTTATCCACACGCCTACAACCCAATCATCCCACCGATAACCCCGCCGGCGTCGCCGCCAGCATCTTGGACGGCCTACTCTATGGTTGCGGGGATGCCGTCATCGGCATCAATCCGGCTTCTGACAACCTTGAAGCCACTACACGGCTGTTGGTTATGCTAAACGACGTGATCGAGCGTTACCAAATACCCACCCAAGCCTGTGTATTGGCACACGTCACCACCACCCTGCAAGCGATGGCGCAAGGTGTGCCGGTCGATTTGGTGTTCCAGTCCATCGCTGGCACACAGAAAGCCAATGACAGTTTCGGCATTAACTTAGCATTGTTGCAAGAAGCCCACCAAGCCGCCTTATCGCTGCAACGGGGCAGCCAATTTGCCGACGGCATAGGCAATAACTGCATGTATTTTGAAACCGGACAAGGCAGCGCACTATCCGCCAATGCCCACCAAGGCATGGACCAACAAACCTGCGAAGCCCGCGCTTATGCCGTGGCTCGGCAATTTAAGCCCCTGCTGGTCAACACCGTGGTGGGCTTTATCGGCCCAGAATATCTCTACGACGGCAAGCAAATCATCCGCGCCGGTTTGGAAGACCATTTTTGTGGCAAACTGCTAGGCTTGCCGATGGGTTGCGACATTTGCTACACCAACCACGCCGAAGCCGACCAAGATGATATGGATATGTTACTGACCCAGTTTGCCGTGGCGGGCGGCACCTTTATCATGGGTGTGCCGGGGGCGGATGATGTCATGCTAAATTACCAATCAACTTCGTTCCATGATGCCTTATATATCCGGCAAGTGTTGGGGCTACGCCCGGCACCAGAATTTGAGGCTTGGCTGCAAAATAACCAGATTTTTAACCATCACAACCAATTGTCCCGACCCGAACTGCCTGCTTTGTTCCGGTCGGCACTGGCCAGCCAAGGTTAATGCTATGAGCCAACCAGCCACCACCACGCCAGACACTTGGCAAAGCCTAAGCCAATTCACCGCCGCACGGATTGCCTTAGGGCGGGCGGGTATCAGCCTGCCCACCCGCGCCTGTTTGGATTTTCAACTAGCCCATGCCTTGGCGCGGGATGCCGTCAACTTGCCGTTAGATTTTGACCAGTTGGCAAAAAGCTTGGCAGGGCAGGGCATAGCCTCGCTGTGCCTGCAAAGCCAAGCGAGCAACCCGCAAACCTACCTGCAACGGCCTGACCTGGGGCGATTGTTAAGCCCTGCCGCCCAGCGCAGCTTACAAGACTTAAATCCGTCAGCAGCCACCGATGCCGTTGTGATCGTCGCCGACGGCTTATCGTCAACCGCCATAAGCCATCATGCCGAGGCTTTCCTCAGTTTATTGCTGCCCAACTTACAAGCCCAACAGTACCGGATGCCACCGGTATGCCTGGTCAAACACGGAAGGGTTGCCATTGGCGATGCCATAGCCGACCACTTTGCCGCACGCTTATGTATTGTGTTGATCGGCGAACGCCCCGGCTTAAGCTCGCCCGACAGCATGGGCATTTATTTTACCTACCAAGCCCGATCCGGCTTTAGCACCGATGCCGACCGCAACTGTATTTCCAACATCCACCACAATGGCCTAAGCTACCCCCAAGCCTTACATAAGCTACTGTTTTTGATAGCAGGGGCGGAACAACTCAAGTTATCCGGCGTGGCCTTAAAAGACCAATCCACCGAAGCGGGCTTGGCACTGCCACAAGCCAATTTCTTATTGGATTTTTAAAAACAGCCATTGCCCTAATATTTTTTTCAATAGCCCTTGACTTGCGCGATATTAAAGCCCATACTCTAATCCAGCTTGAAAATAAGATTTACCCTCTGTTTACCTTTTCGATGTATCTGTGTTGTTTCTCGTCCGGTTTTTCAAAGTAATCTCCCATTTTTACCAGCTCCATCAGCCCTAGGGCTTTATTTATCTTTACAATTTATAGGACTTATCATGTCTACTACCACCGGCGTCGTCAAATGGTTTAACTCTGAAAAAGGTTTTGGCTTTATTGAGCAAAAATCTGGCCCGGATGTTTTCGTACATTTCAGAAACATCAATAACTCAGGCGGCTACAAATCTTTAGACGAAGGCCAAAATGTTCAGTTTACAGTGACCCAAGGCCAAAAAGGCCCGCAAGCAGAAAACGTCACTGTTATCTAAATAGCCTTCTAAAAAACCCGCTGTTGATGCCGGATTGTCCGGTGTTGGCAGCGGGTTTTTTGTTGTCTAGAATTTGGTAAGCGTTTAAGATGGATATAAAGATGCGGGCAATTGATTGAAGTAGGTAATCACTTTTAGGAGATTCATGAACAGCTTCTTTGAGAGGCTAACAACAATAAGCCCCCGGCTTTGCCGGGCGTGATTTAACTGTGGCTTAAGCTCAGAATATAAACAGCGATTCATTAAGCTTGTTTGTTGAGTTCGTTTCTTTTATGACCTTGGGTACTCCCTAACGCGTTAGATTAAAAATTCGGAAAGAATATGCCACCTCCATGTTATCAAATGATGCTAGAACTATCCAAAACCGATGAAACGATACGGTCTGCTATTAAATCCTGTTATCCCCGTTCATGGGATGAAAATCATATAACTTACACATGGCTTTCTAAACTTCGTGAAACTCCACCGAAAATTATTTTTACTAAGACGCCAAAAATTAGCGTAATTTGGGACGCGTACAAAATGACCGGACAACTCGAACGCGCCAACGGAGATGTTGCATTTATCGTAAAAGTCTCATTTAACAATGGCAATGCAATCGCAGGGGTTGCCTTTCTTGAAGCAAAACGAATTTATGAAGATGGAAATTATGACGCGCTAAAATATGAACAGCTTGAGTATATAACTTATAACAAAACACATCACCATATCTTGCTCTATGATTTTAATGAAACACTTAAGCCCTCGTATTATAGTTGCTGCTGGGATTACCCTTGTGATAGATTCCTATCAAAGGAAGCTATTGGAATTGTTGTACCAACTCCCCATGCCCTTGCATATAAAACAAAAAACCGTTCACTAGCCACTATTGGAATCCGATTATCAGAGCAAATATTTTTCCGATACTTCAAGGGATTAGATTTAAATTTTGACCAGAATCTTGTAGAAAGCGTAAGGAAAGGTATCACTGGTGACGTACGTTATCTGGCGGTCGCGCATGTAATTCTTAATAAGGAAACCGAAATTGAACTGTCACTTGATGGAATTCAGCCCTATGAAGCTAGTGGTTTTCGACCTATCAATGATTAATGGCCTAAATTCTGTTGGCATTTTGCCAATCACTGCAGTGGGTTGGTGTGAGGAAAGAACCCCAACAAAATCATTATATTAAACATTATCTTTTGAGTACGCGCTATTAATGGCATGTGGAAAAAATACATACACAGTCAAGTTGAGAAGCAATTGAAAGCTTGCCCAATCGAAGTTCAAAAAAAGTATGGGAAATGGAAGGATGTTATCGCCCTATCATCTGGCTAGCAAGGGCTGATGCTAATCAAAGGGTTTTCTGATGAGGCTTTTGTTGACAAGAATGGAATCATTCAGCAATCAATAGGCTAATAAATGACCTGTTGGGTATCGCTAAAATTAGTTGTACCGAGAGTTGTACCGAAACGCCATTTTTAAGATTCACACCAAAGAGCCAATTTATAACCCCTTGAAAAAGTTGGTCGGGACGACAGGATTTGAACCTGCGACCACTTGTCCCCCAGACAAGTACGCTACCAAGCTGCGCTACGCCCCGATAATAGATGATGGCTTGGTAAGATTTACCAGCCTAAGATGTTAAACGGCTAATTATACAACAGTTGAACTGTAATGGTGCTAATTATTTAAAGCCGTTCCTTGGCCATTTGGCTGTGTTACCGTACTTGTGGTGTGCTATTGCTCTGCACCCGAATAATTTTCTACCCGCGCTTTGAGTTTTTGGCCGGAGCGGAAGGTGACCACGCGTCTGGCGGTGATGGGGATTTCTTCGCCTGTTTTTGGGTTTCTGCCGGGGCGGCTGTTTTTGTCGCGTAGCTCAAACTTGCCAAAACCGGATATTTTGACTTGTTCACCTTGTTCTAAAGAGCTTTTTATTTCTTCAAAGAACAATTCTACAATTTCTTTGGCTTCCCGTTTGTTTAAGCCCAGTTCTTCAAATAAAGTTTCAGCGAAATCCGCTTTGGTTAATGCCATAGTTTAGTCCCTCAGTTTTGCATTAATGGTAATTGTCAGTTTTGCTAAGATTCTGCTTAGGATAGCCTCAACTTCAGAATCGGTGAGCGTTTGTGTGTCGTCTTGTAAATTAAGGCTTAGGGCGATGCTTTTGCAGCCCTCTTCAACACCTTTGCCGCGATAGATGTCAAACAGGGTGATCCCTTTTAGGGTGGCTTCGTGGCTGCTTTTTATGCAGTCGATAATGTCGTCGGCAGTGACGCTTTCGGCAACAATCAACGCCCAGTCACGGTTGACCGCCGGATATTTGGACAGGGGTTTAAATGCCGGTATGTTTTTTTCCAGCAATAGGTTTTGGTCGAGTTCGTACAAGTACACTTGGCTGTCAAAGCCTAGTTGCTTTTCCAATAACGGATGCAACATGCCTATGCAACCGATGCGCTGACCGGCGGCTGATAAGATTTCCGCACTTTGCCCGGGATGCAGGGCGGGCAGTGTCGCGGGGGCAAAAGTGGGGCTTTGTCCGGTGAGTTTGAACAGGGCTTCAATATCGGCTTTAATATCAAAGAAGTCTACTTTACGGCTGGTCTTGCTCCATTGCTCGGGGTAAGCGCTGCCCAAAGCCAAACCCGCGAGCATTTTTTGTTGTTGCAATTCACCGTTTTCTTTAACAAAGCGCAAGCCGGTTTCAAACAAGCGCACGCGGGTTTGTTGGCGGTTGGTGTTATGCAATGCCGCTTTTAACAGGCCGCACCATAAAGTTGTCCGCATTACCGCCAATTCTGATGAAATGGGGTTTTGTAGGCGCACCACTTCATCATTAGGGGCAATGGCTTGTTGGATGTCTTCGTCAACAAAACTGTAGGTGATGGCTTCTTGATAGCCCCTATCGACCAGCAAATCTTTGGCCCGTTCCAGATCGGTGACTGTTTCGGTAGCCAGACCCAGTGGGGCATGCAACAGCAAACGGCTGTTGGGCAGGTTGTTGTAGCCATAGATGCGGGCGATTTCTTCGATCAAGTCGGCTTCTATGCTGATGTCAAAACGGAAACCAGGCGGTGTGACTTGCCAGCCATCAGCTTGTTGCTTAATCACCATGCCCAGCCGCTGTAAAATGCCTGTGATGGTGGGTTCGTCAAGGGTCACGCCCAGCAGTTTGCTGATACGTTGTTTTCTTAGGTGAATGGCGGGGCGTTGTGGTAAATGTTCGGCTGCCTCGAAACCACTGAATGTACCGGCTTCGCCGCCCGCTATGTCTAAGATCAGCTGGGTGGCGCGTTCAATGGCGCGTTCTTGTAGGGTGGCATCCACGCCACGTTCAAAACGGTGTGACGAGTCGGTATGTAAACCATAGCGGCGCGCTTTGCCAGCGATATTGCGAGGAGTGAAAAAGGCACATTCCAAGAATACGTTACGGGTGCTATCTGATACGGCAGACGAACTGCCGCCCATTACGCCAGCAAGTGCCAAGGCGTGTTGGTCGTCGGCTATAACTAAGGTGTCGGGGTCTAACTGGATAGTTTGCCCGTTCAATAAGACCAGCTCTTCGGCCGCATGGGCATAGCGTACGGTGATACCGCCGTTTAATTGGTCGGCATCAAACGCATGGAGCGGTTGGCCCAGCTCTATCAGCACATAGTTGGTCACATCGACAATTGGCCCTAAGCTACGGATGCCGGAACGGCGCAGGCGTTCTTTCAGCCAGGCAGGTGTTTCGGCAAGGACATTGACGTTGTTGATCAGGCGGCCTAGGTAACGCGGACACGCAGCGGGTTCGGTGACGTTAACGGCAAGGGTATCGCTATGGCTGACCGGAGTGGTTGCTATTGCCTGTGCCGTCCAAGGCAGTTGGTTTAATACCGCCACTTCACGGGCTATGCCTTCCACGCTTAAGCAATCGGCGCGGTTAGGGGTCAGGTCAACTTCGATCAGTGAGTCATTTAAGGCAAGATAGTCACGGATATCCACACCAACCGGCGCGTCGTCGGGCAATTCCATTAAGCCGTTGGCTTCGGCTGCCAGTCCCAATTCTTTTTCGGAACAGAGCATCCCTAACGATTCCACACCGCGCAATTTGGATTTTTTAATGTTGAAATCGCCAGGCAATTTAGCACCAACCAAGGCAGCAGGTATTTTTAGACCCATGCGTACATTGCTGGCACCACAAACAATTTGCAGCGGTTCGGCAGTGCCTACCGCCACTTGGCAAACGCGCAAGCGGTCGGCATCGGGGTGTTGTTCCAATGCCAACACTTGCCCGACCACCACACCACTAAAAAAAGCGGCGGCAGGTTCGACCGAATCAACTTCCAAGCCCGCCATAGTCAGTTGTGCAACCAGTTGTTCGGTGTCGATGGGTGGGTTAACGGATTCCCGTAACCAAGCTTCGCTAATTTGCATGTTCCAATTTTCCGGCTTAATTGAATTGTTCTAGGAATTTAAGGTCATTTTCAAAAAATAACCGCAAGTCGTTGATGCCGTAGCGGAGCATGGCAAGGCGTTCGACCCCCATGCCAAAGGCAAAACCGCTGTATTGTTCGCTGTCGATGTTGACCGATTTGAACACTTCAGGGTGAATCATGCCGCACCCCATCACTTCCAACCAGCCAGTTTGTCCGCATACGCGGCAGCCTGCACCGTTGCACATCACACATTCTATATCCACTTCGGCGGACGGTTCGGTGAACGGGAAGTAAGACGGGCGGAAACGCACTTGGCTGTCTTTTTCAAAAAACGCCCGCAAAAATTCGTACAGCACGCCTTTTAAATCGGCGAAGCTGACATCGGTGTCCACCAAAAAACCTTCCACTTGGTGGAACATGGGGGTATGGGTCAGGTCGGAATCGCAACGGTAGACGCGTCCGGGCGCGATCACTTTCAGCGGCGGCTTTTGGGCTTCCATAGCGCGGATTTGCACCGGAGACGTGTGTGTCCTGAGCAGGGTATGCGCGTCAAAGTAGAAGGTGTCATGCATGGCCCGTGCCGGATGGTGGTCGGGGATGTTCAACGCGCCGAAATTATGGTAATCATCTTCAATTTCAGGGCCTTCAACCGTTTGAAAGCCGACACTGGCAAAAATTTTGTTGATGCGCCTCAGGGTGGTGGTGACCGGATGCAGACCCGCTATGGATTGCCCGCGACCCGGCAAGCTGACATCAATGCGTTCGCTAGCCAAACGCGCGGCTAGGGCGGCATTTTCCAGCAAGGTCTTTTTGTGTTCCAATTGACCCTGAAAGCTGTCACGCGCCTGGTTGATCACCTGCCCGACCAAGCGACGCTGTTCTGGCTCCAATCGGCCCAGTTCTTTCATTTGTAGCGTGAACAAGCCTTTTTTGCCCAAATAGTGGATGCGGACTTGGTCAAGTTGGTTTAGGTCTTCGGCTTCGGCAAGCGCTGCCAATGCCTGCGCGAGAATCTCTTCTGGAGTAGCGGACACGTTTTCGCTCGCTTAAGTTAAGTTGGAATGGACGGTGCTTAGGCTACAGCTGCCTAGCAAAGATTTGTATTAAGACTAGGCAAATGATCCAGGCATTGCTTTTTAATGCCAACAGGGAGCTTTTGCCTAGTCTTGCTGGGTTTTTGGCCCAGCAAAATGAAAAACCACCAGCCCCAAGGTCGACCCTCGTGCCGGTGGTTCTTTTAGCGCGTATTATTGCAATGGGCTTTGGTTAGCTTTGGCAATCTCTGCGATTTTACCAAATGCTTCAATATCACGCACGGCAATATCGGCCAATACCTTACGGTCAATGACCACGTTGGCGTTAGTTAAGCCATTGATCAAACGGCTGTAAGAAATACCAAATTGACGGGCTGCCGCATTGATACGGACAATCCATAAGGCGCGGAATTGACGTTTTCTTTGTTTGCGGTCGCGGTACGCATACTGGCCAGCTTTGATGACGGCTTGTTTGGCAACGCGATAAACGCGGCTACGCGCCCCATAATAGCCTTTGGCTTGCTTTAATATTTTTTTGTGCCGCGCTCTGGCGGTGACACCACGTTTTACTCTAGGCATGATTGCTCCCTAATCAACTGTAAGGCATCATGCGTAAGGCCATACGCACGTCAGATGGATGAATCGACATTGGCTTGCGCAGTTGTCTTTTTCTTTTAGTGGATTTCTTGGTCAAAATATGACGCTTGAAAGAATGTCCACACTTAAAACCGCCGTTGCCCGTGCGTCTGAAACGCTTGGCAGCACCACGGTTGGTCTTTATTTTAGGCATTTGTTTGCTCCAACGAATAATAAAAAAATCCCTGAGAATAACCCAGCAAGGCAAAATGCATGGCCTTGAAAGATTAGCGGCACGATGGTGTTGCCAACGTGCTACAGCCACATCCTGTGCTGTGCGTTTAAAGGCGGGTTGCCGCCTTTATTTTTTCTTTTTGGGAGCCATAACCATGACCATTTGTCGGCCTTCCAATTTAGGGAATTGCTCAACAATAGCTATTTCTTCCAAATCTTTTTCAATACGCTTTAGCTGATCCATACCCAAATCTTTATGAGCCATTTCCCGACCACGGTAGCGCACGGTGATTTTAGTTTTGTCACCGTCATTAAGGAATTTGGTGAGGCTTCTGAGCTTGACCTGATAATCGCCTTCGTCGGTGCCCGGCCTGAACTTGATTTCCTTGACTTGGATTTGCTTTTGTTTCTTTTTGGCAACTTGCAGTTTTTTGTTAAGCTCAAACTGGTATTTGCCATAATTCATCACCCGACAAACCGGAGGGTCTGCATTGGGCGATATTTCCACTAAATCCAAATCGGCAGCATAGGCAATTTGCTTGGCCTCGTCTAACGACATAATGCCTAATGATTCCCCTTCTGCGCCTGTTACCCTCACCCGTCTGGCGGTGATGGTGTCGTTCAGACGAACTTCATCTTTTTTTGCAGCGATATCTTAATCCTCCAATGCTTGTTGTTTTCTGTCTGCAATCTCTTGTTTTATCAGGTGGGTAAACTCAGTGATTGACAGGCTACCTAAATCTTGGCCTTTTTGGGTACGCACGGTGATGCGTTGGCTTTCCAGTTCCTTATCGCCAACCAATAGCAGATAAGGTACGCGCAACATAGAATGCTCGCGGATTTTAAACCCGATTTTTTCATTTCTCAAGTCGATTCTTGCCCTGATGCCAGTCACTTCAAGTTCCCGCAGGATAGTGCGGGCATAATCGGCATGGCGGTCGGCAATAGTCATGACCATGACTTGCACAGGCGCCAACCAAACTGGGAAAGTACCGGCAAATTGCTCGATCAAAATACCAATAAAGCGTTCCAACGAACCCAAGATGGCGCGGTGCAACATCACCGGCACTTGTTTGGAGCCGTCTTCAGCAATATAAGTAGCGCCCAAGCGGCCTGGCATGGAGAAATCCACTTGGATAGTGCCGCATTGCCAAACCCGTCCGATACAGTCTTTTAATGAAAACTCTATTTTAGGGCCGTAAAACGCACCTTCACCGGGTTGCAAATCCCATTGCAAGCCTTTGGTGTCCAAGGCCAGTTGCAGGGCACTTTCTGCCTTGTCCCAAACGACATCGTCACCGACACGGTTTTCAGGGCGGGTGGACAGTTTGATGATGATGTCATCAAAGCCAAAATCTTTGTAAACCTCAAACAACAAATCAATAAAGGTCGCCACTTCCTCTTGGATTTGCGCTTCGGTACAGAAAATATGGGCATCGTCTTGGACGAAATTTCTGACCCGCATCAGGCCGTGCAAAGTGCCTGATGGTTCATTGCGGTGGCAAGAACCAAACTCCGCCAAGCGGATGGGCAGGTCGCGGTAGCTTTTGATGCCTTGGTTATAAATTTGGATATGGCAGGGGCAGTTCATTGGCTTAATGGCATAATCACGATTTTCCGAATGGGTCGTGAAAATCATGCTGCCGAACTTGTCCCAATGCCCAGACTTTTCCCATAACGAACGGTCAACCACTTGCGGGGTTTTGACCTCGCCGTAGCCATTAAGGCGCAATTTTTCGCGGATGTATTGTTCCACTTGTTGGTAGATGGCCCAACCTTTTTCGTGCCAGAACACCATGCCCGGCGCTTCTTCTTGGGTGTGGAACAAGTCCAAAGTTTTGGCCAATTTGCGGTGGTCGCGTTTCTCAGCCTCTTCCAAGCGATGCAAATATTCCTGCAACTCTTTTTTGTCGCCCCAAGCTGTGCCATAAATGCGTTGCAGCATTTCATTTTTGGCATCGCCACGCCAATAAGCCCCAGCGATTTTCATTAGCTTGAAGGCTTTTAGTTTGCCGGTGCTAGGTACATGCGGACCACGGCACAGGTCGGTGAAGCCGCCTTGCTCATACAAGGACAGGTCTTCATTGGCGGGGATGGAGGCGATAATTTCAGCTTTGTAATGCTCGCCCAAATCTTGGAAAAACTTTACCGCATCATCTCGAGACAGCAACGAACGCTTAATGGCAAGGTCTTGGTCTGCCAGCTGCTGCATTTTTTTTTCAATGACAGTCAGGTCGTCAGGGGTGAAAGGCCGATGGTAGGAGAAGTCATAAAAAAAGCCGTTGTCGATGACCGGGCCAATGGTGACTTGCGCGTCGGGGAACAGCTGCTTGACCGCTTGGGCCAGAAGATGGGCGGTGGAATGGCGGATAATATCCACGCCTTCGGCATCTTTTGCGGTAATTATTTGTAAATGGGCATCGTCTTCAATGAGCGTGCTGGCATCCACCACACGACCATCCACGTTGCCTGCCAAGGTGGCTTTAGCCAAGCCTGTGCCAATGGATTGGGCAATTTCCATCACAGTGACAGCATGGGCGAATTCGCGCTGCGAACCATCGGGCAGGGTAATTTGCGGCATGGGCTTTTAGTGTTCTTGGGTTAATAGAATAAAAAAAGCACTGGCTAGCCAGTGCTTTTGAAATCTGGTAGGCACGATTGGACTCGAACCAACGACCCCCACCATGTCAAGGTGGTGCTCTAACCAACTGAGCTACGTGCCTGCAAACTTGATCTACTATTATAGCAATTGATTTGCTTTGTGCAATACCAATGATTATTTTTATCGGCAGTCAGGTTAGGGTTTTTTCGGGGTGATGCGGTTCAGCCGCCTTTGGGTACGTTCCATAAGCATTTTTTGGCGTTCAACCGCCCACATATCCAGCCCCGTGTGTAGCGGGATTTGGTGCTTGCCAATCATGTCACACAAGCCCTGACGGATGGCAATTAACCTGATAATACCTTTATCTTTGGGATGTTTGGCCAGCAAGTCGGCAAATTCTTGTTGGTCGGCTCGGTTGAGGCAGAAATTAAGGGGCGGCGGGGCGGTTTGTGCTTGGGCGGGTAGGGTTAGGCTGCACAGAAAAAATAGTGCCCCGTATTTTTGCATTGGCTTGTTCATAGTTTATCGGGCTTAATACTATTTAGGTTGTGATTGGATAATCAATCAGAATAATCTATAGTTAACTCACAAAAATTGCGGGCATAAAAAAGCCCCCTTAGGTTTTACCTTGCGAGGGCTGTGGTCGCGTAGAAGCGGTGCCTACGAAAAACAATTTCATTGGTATGAAAAGCAAGTAAGCCTTAGTCGGTTACACTAAGTCAAAGATTATACACAAGAGCAAATAATGGTCAAAACAATTTTGGGTTTGGATTTAGGCAGCAATTCTATTGGCTGGGCATTGCTGGGGGAAGAAAACGGATGTCCAAGTCGCATTATTGCATTGGGCAGCCGTATTTTTATTAAAGCGGTTGAAGAAAAAACACCAACGCCGAAAAACGTCAAAAAACGCAATGCCCGATTAACCCGCCGAGTATTGCAGCGTCGCGCACGGCGCAAGCAGAGGATGCTTAATTATTTATTATCTCTTAGGTTGTTGCCTGATGCACTGCAAAATTGCCTTACCCCTGAAATACATCTCAACGCTATTGGCGACCCCTATAAACTCCGCAGCAAAGCCCTCGACGAACCATTAACAGCTTACGAATTGGGTCGGGTTTTATTGCATTTAGTGCAGCGACGTGGCTTTTTAAGCAATCGCAAAACTTTGTTGGGCGATATGGCAGACGACCCCGATGTACTTGCCGTGTTGACCGAATTGGAAGGGCAGGAAGATACCAGTTCGGAGCGAGCCAAAGAAGAGACCGCATTTAAACAAGACATAACTGAATTACGCAAAACTATCGCAACTGCCAACTGTAGGACGCTTGGCGAATATCTGGCAGCAAAAGGTTTGCACGATTGCCAGCGTAACCGTACCCGAGACGGAGGGCATTTGCGTACCGACCGGCAAATGTACCGCGAAGAACTGATGGCTATTTGGCAAACTCAGAAAAACCACCATTCTGTGTTAACTGATGATGTAACGGCTCAAATAGAACACATCATATTTTACCAACGCCCGCTCAAACTACAAGCTGATCGAGTTGGCAAATGCTCTTTGGAACCTAAACGCAGCCGAGCCAACATTGCAAGATTAGAGTGCCAACGCTTCCGCTACCTGCAAGACATTAACAATTTACAGTATTTTGAAAGCCATACAGAACAGTGGCTAACTCTAAGCGGCCCACAGAAAAAAAGGTTAGAGCAGTTATTCGAGCAACAAGCCAGCCTTAGCTTTGCTGGCATCAAAAAACACCTTGGATTTGACAAATCCACTGAATTTAACCTAGAGCGCGGCAACAAAAAACTAAAAGGCAATACAACAGCCTATGAAATCCGCAGGGTACTGCCTGATTGGGATAAGCTGGATGACGACAAACAGCGTGCTTTAGTGGAAGACCTGCTGACCTTCCAGAAAAAATCCGCACTTAAAAAACGTCTGGAAACACATTGGGGCTTCGCACCCGATAGTGCAGTGCAACTATGCCTGCTGGAATTTGAACCCGGGCATAGCAATTTGTCGCTTAAAGCAATAAACGCCTTGTTGCCGTTTTTACAGCTAGGCCAATTGTTTTCAGAGGCGCGCGTCAGTGCGGGCTACGGTTACGAGGTGGAGCAGCTTGTGCTACAAGACAAGCTCCCAGCACCGCCAGAAACCAATAACCCCATCGTCAACAAAGGGCTGCATGAACTCAAGAGGCTGGTAAACGCCATTATTGCCGAATACGGCAAACCCGATGCCATACGCATTGAAATGGCACGGGATTTGGAGATGAACAGCAAACGTTACGCTGAACATGAAAAACAGCAAAAAGCCAATACTAAAGCCAACAATGAGGCTGACAGTAAATTTTTGGAAATGCGCCAACAAAACGCACATTTAGGGCTGCGCAACTATGCCGGAAAAACCGACAAAATAAAATATCGGCTGTGGAAAGATCAAGACGGCCGTTGTGCTTATTCTGGTCAGGCTATTAGCCTATCCATTTTGTTTGGCCCAGAAATAGAAATTGACCATATTTTGCCTTATAGCGAGTCGCTGGATGATTCGTACATGAACAAGGTGGTGTGTTACACCCAAGAAAACCGTGTTAAAAGTCAGCAAACGCCGCTTGATGCCTTTGGCAAGGACGAAACTAAGTGGAATCAGATAACCCAAGCCATCAAGCATTGGGATAGGCGGTTACAAAGCAAGAAAAACCGTTTTTTTATGACTGCAGCCGATGTGCAAAAGCGTGACTTTATCAGCAGCCAGCTCAATGACACCCGCTATATTAGCCGTGTCGCGCTAGAGTACCTAAAACCGCTGGGGGCGGATATATCGGTCAGCAAAGGCATCACCACCGCGTGGGTACGCCACCAATGGGGATTAAACAATTTATTGGGTGAATCTGACCAAAAAGATCGCAGCGACCATCGCCACCATGCCATTGATGCCGTGGTGATTGCGTGTATTGATCGCCGTTTTTATACGGCACTGGTTGGTATGGCTAAAGATTTGGAGCGTAAGCAATCACAGCTCAATATGAAAGATATTCATATCGACCCTGCCTGGCCTTGTTTGCGTAGTGATTTAGAGCAAGCCCTTAACAATCTCATTGTTGCCTATGCACCGCAGCTGAAACTAAGCGGTGAACTGCACGAGGTAACAGGTGCTGGATTTATCAAGGGCATTGGTAACGTCAACCGTAAAAACCTAGATGCCAGCTTTACCCAAGTGGATAAAATTATAGACCCCGTGGTGAAAGCGCAAATTGAAAAGCACCTGCAACAATATGGCAACAAGCCTAAAGAAGCATTTGCCGAAGGAAAAGTTGTTGTGCACAAAGACGGCAAAACGCCGATTAAACGGGTGCGGATTGTACAATCCAAAACCACTTTGGACAAGCTGAAAAAATCCAAGTTTGGCGCGCGGGATAAGCAAGGCAAGATTTTTAAGTGGTTGGCTTATGGCAATTTGCATCATGTGGAAATTTTGCGTGATAAGCAAACCGGCAAATATAAAGGCGAATTTGTCACCATGATGGAAGCCAGCCAACGCGCCAAGGGTATCGGCAAAGTGAAACAGCCCATCATAAAAACAGATCATGGTGAAGCCCTAGAATTTGTTATGGCACTGCACATCAATGATATTGTCAGCATTGAAAACAACGGGCAAAGGGTGTTTTATAGAATTCAAAATTTAGACAGCCATAACAAACGCTTAAAATTAAGGCTACACTCAGACGCATTAGCAAAAACACAAGATAAAGCCAAAGATAAGGCAAGGCAACAAAATACCACATTGGCAGATAAAGATTCAACAATTCCAGCTTTGATGGTATATGGTCTACAAAAACATAAAATTAACATCCTAGGCAAAATTATTGCATGATTAAACGTATTGTAGACATCAGCGAACCCGCCTATTTGCACCAGCAGCATCAACAATTGATGATTGACAAAAATGGTAAGACTGCCGCGCAGATACCCATTGAAGATTTGGGTGTGTTGATTTTGCAACATCCGGCTATTGTAATGACCCAAGCTGTGATTATCAGTTGCCAGAAAAACAATGTCGCCGTCATTTTTTGCGATGCGCGGCATTTGCCTTATTCCGTGCTATTACCGATCAGTGATGGCAATAGCTTGCACAGCAAAATTATCCAGCAACAAAGTTGCCTAAGCTTGCCGACCAAAAAGCGTGTTTGGCAACAAATTGTCAAGCATAAAATCAAAGGACAAGCACGGGTATTGAACCAGCTTGGCAAAAATGCCACCGCACTGGAACGGCTCGCCGATGACGTAAAAGCCGGTGATCCCGACAATTTGGAAGCCCAAGCCGCACAAAAATACTGGCGGTTATTGTTTGGCGACGCTTTTCGACGCGATACCGATGCCGAAGGCATTAATAGTCTGCTGAATTACGGCTATGCTATTATGCGGGCAATGGTGGCTCGTGCGATTGTTGCCAGTGGCTTGCATCCGGCGTTAGGTGTACAACACAGCAACCAATATAATGGGCTTTGTTTGGCAGATGATGTTATGGAGCCTTTTCGGCCGTGGGTGGATTTACGAGTCTATCAGTTAAGCCAGCAAAATACTGAACTAAGCGTTACCCCAGACACCAAGCAAGCTTTTTTAAAGCTCTTGAGTGTGCCTGTGCGTTGGAATGAACAGTCAATACCCTTAATGGTGGCTAGCCACTATCTGCTAGCTGATATAAAACAGACGTTTAATGATAAAAACCAAAAAATCAATTACCCCGAATGGATTGAATAAATCTTATGGCTTTTGGTGGCTTGAACTCTATGTGGATTATCGTTTTGTTCGATTTGCCAACGGATACACCAGAAGCCCGCAAGCAATACACGCAATTCAGGGGGTTTTTACTGGATGATGGTTTCACTATGATGCAGTATTCGGTGTATATGCGTCATAGCAGCAGTGATGAAAACGCAGCGGTGCATATCAAGCGGGTCAAGGCAAAAATACCCACTGATGGCGAAGTAAGAATTATTAAAATAACTGACAAGCAATTTGGGAGAATCGAAGTGTTTTATGGAAAAAAACGCAGACCTATCGAGAAAATGCCTGAGCAAATCTCGCTTTTTTAAGGGAAAAAACGGAACTTGCCCAGTATTATCATGCGGTTATTTTGAAGGTAGTGTAACCGACTAAGGTCTACCTGCAAATCACAACCG
>CAIYOW010000067.1 GCA_903927955.1 uncultured Methylococcaceae bacterium
CCTGCATTACTAAACGCATTACGCACAGAACCTGGTATCCCGCCGCTGTCAATTGCCATGCTGGGCACTGACACCACAGACAGGAACGAAAATGACCGCCCACCCATAGAAGTCAATTATTTTTTAAATAAGCCCGTCAGCCAGCAAAAACTGCTGGATTGCCTACTGAACCTGTTAGACAAGCAACAGCACAACCCCATACCCGTCTTTTCCAAAAGTAGGCGCTTAAAGGGTAAAATTTTGCTGGCTGAAGACCCTGCTAGCCAGCAATCTATCCAAGTCGCCACTTTGCGGGCCTTCGGTTGCCAAGCCCAAGTCGTGGGCACCGGCAAAGAGCTGTTGGTGGCGGTGTCGAAACACCGTTTCGACCTGATTCTGCTAGGCTACCAACTGCCTGATATGACTGGCCTAGCAGCGACCATGTCCATCCGCCAACACGAAAACAGCTTGCCCATACAATCGCATGTGCCTATTATCGCCATTACTGCCGACGGACAAAAAGAGACCCTTGAACAATGCCTTGCAGCAGGCATGGATGACTGCCTGGGCAAGCCGTTCAGCAAACAGCAAGTGCGTGGATTATTGGAAAAATGGCTGCCCTATAACCCAAGCCTAACCCGCCAATCCGTGGCAACCCGTGAAATTATCGATCAAAGCCAGACGGTCATTCTCAATCCGGCGGCACTGGAAAATTTGCGCCAGCTCAGCTCCTCCAGCGGCAGCAGCTTGTTAAACAAAGCGATAGAAATGTTCGTCGACAAAGCACAACAAGATATTGCCGCTTTGCGAATGGATTTTGCCACGCACAATCCTTTGGCACTGGCGCAAAAAGCTCACCGCTTTAAATCATCATGTACCAACGTAGGTGCAGATGCAATGGCAAACCAAGCCGCCGCCCTTGAAATCCTGGGTCACCAAAGCCAGCTGTATGAAGCTGAAGCCATTTTAAAGGCGATGGAAAGCGATCTGCCTAAATTGCTGGAAGCCTTAAGGAGTGAACTTGATCCGGTCTTAATGGAGCCTAGGCAATTGCTACCGGTGCGCGGACGTGCGCTGCGCGTATTATTGGTGGATGATGATGCAGGATTCCGATTAGTCACCGCAGCCGCATTGCGCTCATCGGCTTTTTGGGTGGATGAAGCCGACAGCGGATTCCAAGCGCTCGAAATGGCCAAACGGCAAGCCCCTGATATTGTATTGCTGGATGCTGTCATGGATCGGCTGGATGGTTTCGAAACCTGCCAATGGCTCAAAAAGGAAGCCAATATGTTGGATGTGCCGATTGTTATGCTCACCCGTCTGGACGACAGCAATTCCATGAATCTGGCATTTAATGCCGGTGCCAGCGACTTTATGGTTAAACCGGTCGCTTACCCGCTGTTAGTCAATCGGCTATATTTTATTTTACGTGCCAGCCAAAACACTGCCGAACTCCGTAGTAACCGCTTGCAACTGACCACTCTAGCGGCACTGACCTCGGCACAACGCATTGCCCGTTTAGGCTACTGGATTTGGTATGCCGAAAAATCATTGTTCCATATTTCCAGCCATCTTGCCGAATTCTGCGGCATTGACATCGAACAATTTGAAGACTCATTAGAAGGCTATTTAAAATGGGTGCATCCTGACGACATTGACAACGTCAAGCAAAGCATCATTGCTTCTATCAACCAGCAATCATCACAAGCCATTGAGTACCGCATTGCCACTGCCAGCGGCAAAATCCTCACCGTGCATCAAGAAATAGAGGTCATCATCGACAAAGATGAATCCATTGTGACTGGCACGGTACAAGACATTAGCAGCCAAAAAGAAATCGAGACGCAAATCCACCGCCTGCTTTATTATGACAATCTGACCGGTTTGGCAAGCCGGACTTACTACCATGAGCGTATCGAAAAAATCATCAGAGCCGCGCAACTCCGTTGCGAACAATTTGCTTTCCTGTGTTTAGGTTTAGATGGCTTTAAAGAAATTAATGATGCGTTTGGTCATAGTAGCGGGGACTTGTTTTTAAAAGCCGTTGCCCAACGGCTGACCAAAGTGACCCGTGAAATTGACTTTGTCGCCCGTTTGGGTGGTGATGAATTTTGCATTTTGGTCAGCCACATCAACAACGATGCAGGGGCTATGGAAATGGCAGAACGTTGCCTAAAGCAAGTATGCGAACCGTTGACCGTGAACGGACACCTGTTCAATCCCAAAATGAGTATCGGCATTGCCATTTACCCACGCGACGGCAGTACCGAAAGCGAACTTATCAAAGCCGCCAATATGGCCATGGGCACTGCCAAAAAGGAAGGCAAACATAGCTACGCATTTTACACCTACGATATGTCTTACCAAGCCAGCCAACGCCGGGAATCTCAGCAGCGGCTTCGCATTGCTTTAAAAGAAGGCAAATTTGTCATCCATTACCAGCCCCAGATATCCATGGCCAGCGGCAAATTGGTCGGCTTGGAAGCCTTGGTGCGCTGGCAACGCTCAGAGCTGGAAATGATCCTGCCCAGCCACTTTATTGGTTTGGTCGAACAAATGGGGCTTATTGTCGAATTGGGCAATTGGGCATTGGCAACCGCTTGTGAACAGCTTGCCAAATGGCAACAAGCTGGACTGCCACCGATACGCGTATCGGTCAACTTGGCACCCATACATTTTCAGGATGCCAGCTTGCTAGGCACCATCCAACAACTGCTGACGTTACACAACATCCCCGCCAAATCCCTAGGCTTGGAAGTGACCGAAAGTGCCATGCAAACACAAAGCAATATCGACATGTTAATTCAATTGCGGGCATTGGGCATCAGCATTGCCATTGACGATTTTGGCACTGGCTTCTCCTGCTTGGCATCGTTACAAAAATTGCCGCTGGATTGTCTAAAAATTGATAAGGTGTTTGTCGATGACATTGTGGTCAATCCCCATTCATCATTATTATTGGGCACCATTGTCGGCTTGGCGAAAACCTTAGGCTACAACATGATTGCCGAAGGCGTGGAAACCATCGAACAGGCCAACGCCATCAAAACCTTAGGCTGTGACATCGTGCAAGGCTTCTTTTTTAGCCCCGCCGTACCCAGTGAAGACGTACCGGCCCTGCTCAAGACGGGTACGGGTTAGTGGCACTTTGTTATACGATATAAAGAAACTACCTAATGAGCTGTTCCTAGTTCGGCAGAGCATTCCAACTGAACAACCACCAGCTAAAGCTGGTGGGTTCGTATAATGGACTAAAGTCCGGATACGGGTCATAAGACCCGTTCATGTTTCGGTTCTAAAATTATCATCTCCTTTAGGCTCGAAATGATGTTC
>CAIYOW010000068.1 GCA_903927955.1 uncultured Methylococcaceae bacterium
GCGGTGCTGATCATCGAATTCGCCGTGCAGAAGCAAGCCCAAGGCATGTCCATCAAAGAGGCTGCCATTGAGGGGGCCAAAGCACGTTTTAGACCCATTTTGATGACTTCTTTTGCTTTTATCGCCGGTTTGATTCCTTTGGTGATCGCAACAGGGGCCGGTGCGGTCGGCAACCGCACCATCGGCACTTCTTCCTTGGGCGGGATGCTGTTCGGCACTATCTTTGGTGTAATCCTTATTCCCGGGCTGTATTACCTGTTCGCCAAAATGATAGAAGGCAAATCCTTGATTAAAGATGAAGCGAATGAACCTTTAACCGAAACTTATCACTACGGTGTCAACGATGACAAAGAGTAAAGCTTTCCATCATATTGCGTTGGGGGCGGCAGTGGGGTTGATGTTGCAGGCCTGTGGCATTCCTGAAATGACCACCAAAAAAGAAAACACCCAATTGCCGAGTAATTTTAGGCCGGAACTGACACAACCGGCCAATTCAGCCAAAGTAAAATGGAAAGATTTTTTTGAAGACCGCAACTTGTTGAAGCTGATTGATATTGCGGTAGTCAATAACAAAGAAATCAATATCATGATGCAACGTATCAGCGTAGCACAAAATGAAATTCAGGCACGCCGAGGGGCGTACTTGCCGTTTGTCAGTATTGGGTCCGGCGTGGGTGCGGACAAAGTCGGCAAATACACCCGTAATGGCGTAGTCGAAGATAATTTGCCGTTGGCCAACGGTGGCTTCCCCGCTGTCTTGGGCGATTACCAATTCGGGCTTTCTTCCAGCTGGGAAGTCGACATCTGGAAAAAGTTGCGTAATGCCACCCAAGTGGCCGTGTTTGACTATATGGCTTCCAGCGAAGGCAAAAATTTTCTATTGACCAATCTGGTGGCCGAAGTCGCCCATTCTTACTATGAACTGGTGACACTCGACAACCAACTTGATAATCTGGAAAAAAACATTGCCATACAGCAGAATGGCCTGAACATTGTCAAGCAGCTACAGTTATTTGCACGATCAAACACCTTGGCGATCAAACGTTATGAAGCGGAAGTTGCCAAAAATAAAAGCAAGATATACGAAATAAAACAGCAGATCACCGTAACGGAAAACCGCGTCAACTATTTGCTGGGACGGACACCCGCACCTATCCAGCGCTCCACCGCCGATTTTATGGAGCTTAAGCCCAAACTTATCAATACTGGCATCCCGTCACAATTACTGCAAAATAGGCCAGACCTAAGACAGGCAGAACTCGAACTAAAAGCGGCGAATTTAAATATAGCCGTGGCTAGGGCTAATTTCTATCCATCCCTCAATATTAAAGCGGGGGTAGGGTTTGATGCTTTTGCAATGCGCTATCTGGTCAATACCCCTGAATCGCTGGCGGCCTCACTCGCTGGCGATTTAGTGGCACCGTTGGTCAACAAGAATGCCATTATTGCCGAGTATAAAAATGCCAACGCCATGCAGGTTCAGGCGGCGTTTGAGTATGAGCAAAGTATCATTAAGGCTTACACGGAAGTGTTAAACCAAATATCGAATATCGATAATCTGGCTAAAAACTATCAGCTTAAAAAGACTCAAGTTGACTCGCTGGTCAAGTCGATAGATATTTCCACCCAGTTGTTCAAATCAGCCCGGGCCGACTATCTGGATGTGCTGTTGACGCAAAGGGATGCGTTGGATGCTAAAAGGGAGCTGATTGACACCAAGCAGAAGCAAATTAATGCCATGGTGGACTTGTACAAATCACTGGGTGGCGGGTGGCAATCGTAGTTGCAGAAAGTGGAAATGACAGGAAGAAAAAAACATGGCAAAACGGGGCGAAGATCACTCTCCGCCCCGCAACTAGCCAATAAAACTAATATTTAGTTCAGTTTTGGCAATACCGCAGTTTTTTCCAGCAGTACCGATTTCAACGCTTTAGTGTTAAGACCTAACACGCTCAGGATAGTCGGTGCAATTTGTGGTGTAGTAACAGCACTGGTGACAATTTTGTTGCTGGCAATGCCCGCACCAGACACAATGATAGGCACGTTACGGTCGTCCATGTTGTTGCCGCCGTGTTCAGCAATTTTGCTTAGGTGGCTGCCTGCAAAAACAGTACCTGTTTGCGCTATACCGATAACGTCTGGGGCGCGTGAGTCATTACTAGCAGACAATCCCAAGAATCCTGCCGCATCAGCACCTGCATAAACGGCTTTCAGACCTGCTTGGGTAAAGGCTTTGCTAGTGGCGTTGCCGGCACTGTCAGAACCAATGCCTGTGCCTGTGTAAGCCAGCAAGAATTTTTTGGCGAAAGCAGTGGCTTTAGGAGACGTGTCTTTTAACCAGATCAGCACACCATCATCATCCAAAGAATGGGCAATCAAACCGTTGGCACCTGGGTTAGCCGCGTTCCAAGCCGCATCCAACGCACTCAGCATGTCGCCGTCGTTGATCAGGGTCAAGTTTGCGCGGTCCACAGGCGATTGGCCGTGTTTGGCAGAAACGATGAAAACGGTGCTGGTGGCATCAGCCGCTTTAACGATTTTGCCAATGGATTGGTCTACAAAGCTCAATGCACCAGTCAAAACTGGACCTGGCACTAAATTGCCTGTAGCAGGGTCTTTAACATAACCGCCCAAACCATTAGGAATAGCTGTGGCATTGCCAGCAACGGTATAGTTAGAAAGATTCAGTTTTTGCGCGGTAGAAACCGATTGGAAGTTCATACCGTAAATGGCTGGCGCGCCACTGGCGATAGCATTGCCGAAATGGTCTTTGCCTTGCGCCCAGTTGACCACTGCGGTCACTTTCAGGTTGTCGTACAACTGTGTGTTCAGGTTGTCTTTAGTGAAGTCATCAGTGGCTTTAGTTGCAATCAAGCTATTGATTTCAGGTGTAAAGAATTCGCTCACACCTTTGCCGCTAGGGCCGCTGACAATTTCGTAGGCGGGGTGTTTGTCAGACCAAGCCGTATATAAACCATGATTATGCGCCACTTCAAATACTGTGTTGACTTGCAGGTATTGATGCGGATAAACCGGCTTACAGGTGGCGGGGTCAACTGGCAACATCTTAGGATTGATCAGCTTTATGGATTGGCTGGTCAACTGGGAAATCAATGAAAAGTTTTTCGGTGCATTGTCATATAAATGCGGAATTTTTTGACCCGCATCAACACGGTTGCTGTCTTTATCGAGGCTTTCATCAAATGCCACTATCGTACCGGGAGTTGCGCCAGCACAATCGGTGGTGCCAGGAGCCAACAGATTACGGTTGTATTCCACATCATAATAGATACCAGTGGTGCGTGGGGTACCGCCGGTTACTTGACCAATTAGCCCAGGGAAAGAATCTGAAGGGAATTGAGTCATAGCATTATTGTATTCAACACCTTGGGCAACCAACGCTGCCAATGTTGAGGCTGGATTGTTTTTTACAAACCAAGCCAAGTCATCCTGATGCAAACCATCAACTGAAATCAAAACCACATGCTTTGCTTGTGCAGGGGCTGTTGCGTTGGCTGCCGCTGCATTAAAAGCCAATGCAATGGCCAAAGGTAAAATAGCTTTTTTCATTTTTTTGCCTTAAATTTAAAGGATAAGTGGTCAATTGTTTTGTATGGCGGCCTGTCACAAGCTACTGGCTTAAAACGCTAGCCAAGGAATTTTTATAATTAGCCGATCCAATACAATACCCATTATACAAAATTACCTATCCCATTAAAAGCTTTTAAAATCAATGTCATATAACTGTAATATAGGATTTTTGATATGGTTTATATCAACCATCAGCAGACCATTTTGTGGTTTATAAGCACCATTTATTAGGCCTTACCCTTAATAACTAACTCGCCGTACTGTTCCGGTGTGATAGTGCCTAGATTTTCAGCAATGCATTTATCCCGTTCCGGTAAGGCATCTTGTAGAGCATCAATCCGCTTCCATTGAGGAGGTGGAGCAGGACAAAGCGGTTGTGGCACATAGCGTGAAGACTGGATGCGTTGGTAACGATGGATATAACGCGGACAATTGACAAATGTTTCGGTAATACTGATGCGTACGATTAATTCTGCGCCACAAAATTCATTCATTAACGGATCGTGGCTATCAATGGTTGCCGTCCCGTGAATGCGAATGCGGTGTGGCGTTTCGAAATCTATAAACAATAATCCGACCTTATTATTGGCCGTCATGTTGCCAAGTGACAAATACATGCCATTGCCATCATAACTGGGAAAGGCTAATGTATTACTATCCAATACCTTAACAAAACCTGGGGCGCCGCCTTTATAGGAGCAAGTGGGAAAGCCGCGATGATCTATTGTTGTTAAAAAAAACATGTCCCGTGTTTTTATAAACATTTGATGGTTTTCATCAAGTTCTGTTTTCACAATAATTTCACCGACACGCTCTGCCAGATCGCGTGTTTCAAACCGGTCTTGCAAAGCAAGATGCTGTTGGCCATAGAGTTGGTTCATTTTTATCCCCGAAAATTAATGACACCCGTCACATTAAACGTTACAGTGACTGAAAAATTTAATACTGTCCAATTGCATAGCCGTTGGCAGTCCGAGCGCTCCGCCGCCCACATCAAGCCGTTTTACGCGGACAAGCCATAGCTTGCCGTAACATAAAATACACCACTGGCGTGGCAATCAACGACAACAACACCGACAGCACCAATGCGCCTATGACGGCAATAGCCAGAGGTTTTAGCATATCCGAACCCGCCCCGATGCCATAGGCCAACGGCAACAAGCCCAGTGTTGCCGCCAACGAAGTCATCAGCACCGGACGTAAGCGCCGTCGTCCTGAGACAACCAGTGCTTGTTCCAAGGTGTTGCCCTCATCAACCAGATGCTGGACAGCATCCAACATCAATATGCCGTTTTTTGCCACCACGCCAATGCCAATGATAGCACCCAGCAAAGACACGATATTGACCGATGTGCCGGTCAGAAACCAAGCCAGCACTGTGCCGCATAACGCCAATAGCGAACCAAAAACAATGGCTATGGGTTGATAAAAAGAACCGAATTCAATCAGTAACACGGTAAACACCAAAAAAACCGATGCCAATAAGACTAGCGTCAGGTTAAGAAAAGATTCCTGTTGTTGTTTGTACAGCCCACCAAATTCCAGCACACCAGCGGGCAAACTGGGGTCTTGACTTAGTTTGGCTTTGATTTCGGCAATGGCACTGCCCAAATCGCGGTTTTCCAACCGTGCCGAGACGGCAACCAGTTGCCGCAAATCTTCACGGTTGAGTTGCAATTGCCCGGGTTCGCTGACAATATCGGCAAGTTGCGATAATTTAACCGTCCGTCCGTCAGGCGAACGCAACGGCAATTCGCGCAAATCGGCAATTTGGTTGCTGGCTTCATTTTCCATTCGCACACGAATATTAATGACCCGATCACCTTCCAACACATAGGAGGCTTTTTGCCCCAACATGGCAGTACTGATAGCTAAGGCCACGTCGTTGGTGGTCAGGCCAAAACGCAAGGCATCTAGCGGGCGCACTTTTAAGCTTAATGATGGGCCGGTGGTTTCCAAACCATCAAAAATATCAACCACACCGGCTATTTTGCCCAGTTCATCGGCTATTTGCGGGGCTTTTTGCTTGAGCCATGCCACATCAGTGGAAAACAATTTGATTTCAATTGGCCGGGGCGACCAAGTCAAATCGCCAATCAGATCATTGAGGATACCGGCAAATTCCCAGTCCAGCCCAGGTACTTGCTGGTGCAATTGTTGACGCAATCCAGCGATAATTTCATCGGTTTTGCGGCTACGGTCGGCTTTTAGTTTGACCAGAAAATCCCCACTGTGGGCTTGTGAGATGCCTAAACCCAATTGCGCCCCAGTACGGCGCGAATAACTGTCCAATTCCGGCAATTCATGCAATAACTTTTCGGCTTGTTTAAGCTGGCGGTCGGTTTCGCTGAGGTTAGTCCCCCAAGGCGCGTGGTAGTCCAACACAAAAGCTCCTTCATCCATAAACGGCAAAAATTCGCTGTCCAAACGCCCGTACAGCCAAATGCCCAACGCCAGTATTGCGCAACAGGCCAACAAGACCTTCTTGGCATGATGCAATGCTGCGCCTAAGGTTTGTTCATAGAAATTTAGCAGACTGTTAAGCCAATCCTTAGGCTGCGATAGACTAGGGTTATGCAGTTTTGTGGGTAGCCAAGCCGCTGCCAAAGCAGGGATTAGCGTGACTGCCAACAGCAAAGAGGTGAGCAATGACACCACCATAGTGAGCGATAAGGCGCGAAAAAAATTGCCCGCCACGCCATCCAGAAACGCTAGCGGTATGAATACCACTACGGGCGTGAGCGTTGAGGCCAGCAATGGCCTAAAAATATCGGCTAATGCTTGTTGCACTGCGACCAATTTTGGCAGCCCTTGATTGAGCTTGCTGTGGATAGCTTCGACCACTACTATGGCATCATCAATAATCAGCCCAATGGCGGCGGCAATACCGCCTAAAGTCATCAGATTAAAACTCAGGCCCAGTATCCGCACTGCCAATAATGTCACCAGTACGGTGGCAGGAATAACAGTAGCGGCAATCAAAGTTGATCCCCAGTTGCCCAAAAACAGATACAAAATGCAAACTGACAATAATAACCCTATGATGATAGCTTCCCAAACGCTTTGGATAGAATCACCAACCAGCAACGATTGGTCATAAAAAACCTCTACCTGCATGCCGGGTGGCAAGCTTTTGCTTAACACCGCCAGTTCTTCTTTAAGCTGTTTGGCAATATCCAAGGTGCTACCATTGGGCTGGCTATAGACGTTCAGCAATACCGCCGGTTCGCCACGGGCGGTGACAATATTAAAAACTGGTTCCGGCGCGCGCTCAACTCGGGCAAAATCTTTAAGGCGTACGGGGTGTCCGATAGCGGTAGGGGGTGCGGTAGCGTTAGCCGCGGCGGCAATAGCAGTGACTGTGAGGTTTTCAATATCGGCAATGGCATGGACACGACCATCCACTACCGTCAAATACAGCTGGTAATTTTCCTCGAGCATCCCTGTCGGGGTGACTTGGTTGTTACGGGTTAAGGCATCGGTGACTTGCGCGAGGCTTAAATTGACCGCCTGTAAACGCAACGGGTCAACAACCACATGGTATTCCGGCGCACGTCCGCCGACTATACCGACCCGCGCCACGTTGGCAATACGCAGCAAATGCGGTTGCAAGTTATAACGGGCAGTTTCCCAAAGTTCGGTCAGTGCATAGCGCGAGCCGGTCAGGCTTAAGCCCACCACCGGAAAAGCCGCGAAGGTCAGCCGCCACACCGCACCGTTGGCGGTCACCGGCAAAGATTTCTGCACCACGGCGAGCCGCCCTTGCACAAACAGCTCGGCTTGCACCATATCAGTTTGCCAGGTGAAAAACACATTGACCTCCGCTGTGCCGCGACCGGTTTTAGAACGCACCGTGGTGACGCCGGGAATATCTTTGACAGCTTCCTCAATAGGTCGGGTGATGGTTGCCATCATTTCATTGGCGGGCATCACGCCATTATCGACCAGCACCACCACGCGCGGAAAATTGGTTTGCGGAAAAATCGACGACGACATTCCACGTGCCGCGTAAGCACCTGCCAAACACAGTGCTATACACAGAAAAAAAATGGCTTTATGGTGGCGTATGGCAAATGCGGGGGCGGCGTTCATTTAAGCACCCGAATGAGGGTTTCCGGCGGCAAACCGTAAGCGCCTTCTGTCACCACCGTCATACCGGCTTGCAGGCCTGTTCCGGACACCTCTATCAGATCACCATCGCGCAAGCCCGTAGTCACTGGCTGTTGTTTGGCATGATCGCCATCGACAATGGCAATAGTTGCGGAAGTCGTGGAATTTTCAGCCTTCACTACACTGGCAAGGGGGGCTGCCAAGCGGTTGCGCCGTTGTTCGACCACAATCTGGGCATGGACAAATTGCCCCGGCAACAGGTAAGGCTTTTGCGGACACTGATGGGTGGCGGGCGTGGCACGTACCAATACTGTGTCAGTCATCGGGTCGATTTGCGGGCTAATATAGCTGAGCAATCCGGTGGGGGTGTTATCGGGGTCACGCGTGCCAATAGCCACCGTTTGCCCTAAACGCAAATCCGCCGCCTCTTCGCTGGGCACATGCAAGGTGATGGAGAGACGGTGCAATGCCAACACATCCGCCAGCACACTGCTGGGACTGACCGCTTCGCCGACCTTAAAATGTAGGGCGGTCACGGTGCCTGATAAGGGAGCGGTGATTGCCAATAAATCTGCTTGGGTTTGCGCCGCCTGCAAATCGGTTCGGGCGGTCTCCAACAATTGTTGGGCATCGTCCACTAATTTACGCGAAATGCTTTCGCCAAGCTTTAGCTGCTGTTTACGCGAAACGTTTCTTTCAGCAAATGCCAAAGCAACTTTAGCTTTGGCAATTTGGCTCTGCACGGCACGGCTGTCCAAGGTGAACAGCAGATCACCTTGTCTTACCGTTTGGCCTTCTTGGCAATGCACTTGGCTAATAATGCCTGCCACGGGGGCGGCCACTTTTGCACTAGCGGCAGGCTTGCCGTGACTGGCGGGTTCTGGTTCAACCAAACCATAAGCCAATACATAACGTTGCAGGGTGGTAAGGGTAAGTGTGCCGGTGCGTACCGCAACTTCGGTAGCCTCGGCTGGTGCGTCGGCCAATACATTGCTTATAAAGCAACCGCCCATCAGCCCTAGCAAAAAATTTATTGTTAAAACAAGCTTCATTCGGGGGATTTCCTCAGTGCCGGTGCTGACAGCACCGTTGCCATAACGGGTGATAAGGGCTGGCGCAGGGCAGCTTCCAGCGAGGCCAAGGTTTGCTGGCATTCAACTAACACATCCAATCGCCCGCGCTCTGCCAGTGATTGCTCCAATTCGGCAAGGTGAACAGCATGGCTATCCAGCTCACCGGCCTGCAATAAATCTTGGGCCAATTTTAGATTTGCGGTTCGGTTTTGCTGCACTTGCAGGGCGGCTTGCCAGCGGTTGTGTAGTGCCAAGGCATTGGCATGGGCGCGTTCAATTTCGCCCATGATACGCAACTGCAACGCTTCAAAACGCTGTGCCGCTTCTTGCCGTTTGGCAGCCATTTCGGCAATCGGCCCTTGATTTTGGTTGAAAACAGGCAGCGGTATCGACCCGGCACCTAACGACCAGCGGTGTTCACCGGTATTGAAGGTATAACCAGGATTGAGCTGAAAATTGGGATACTGATTGGCGATTTCCAATTGCAATGCCGATTGCGCGGCAGCGTAATCAGCCAAACTGGCCAGCACATCAGGACGCTGGCGCAAGGCTAGTGCTTGCAATAGTCCAGTAGCTGTGGTTTTTAGATCAGGCAATTGGGTAAATTCGCCAAAATCTAGGCTAATATCCGCCAACGCGGTAACTGGCACAGCTAGGGCGGCAGCCAACATCACTTCGCTGTCAGTTTGCTTTTTTTGTGCTGCCGTCAAGGCCAGCCGGACGTGTTGCTGGCCTAATTGCGCCGCCAATAAATCGGTTTCGGCAATCTCTCCGGCACGTTGCTGTTGTTGCAACTGCCGGTCAATCGCCTGTTCCAATTGCAACTGCTGTTGCAGCAAACGCACTGCCTCACGGGCGGCATAGACATCCAGCAAAGCCAGCCGCAACCGCCCCCGCACTAGCCAAGCCGCATCGGCAATACGCAAGCTGGCGGCATCGGTCAAGTGTCGGCTACGGTCGATGCGATAGCCGCGCTTACCCGCCGTTTCAATAGGAATGCTCAAAACGCTGGCAAATATCCACGGCGTTGCAGATGCCAAATTACTGACCCAGGTTGGGGTTACACTTAGGCTAGGATTGGGGCGTTGTCCAGCGGTGATAATGGCGGCATCCGCCGATTCGGCTTGAGCGCGAGCCAAAGCCATATCGGGATGGTAATACAATGCCACCAAGGTCAGCTTATCCAAATTCCAAGGGGCATGGGCGGGCAGGTTTGTGTTGTTGATAAATGCTTGGAGCTGGCTGTTATCCAAACGCCGCGACGCCAGTTGCAGCGACGAAGCCAGCGGCTCCAAAGGACGCGGTTGATAGGAGGCACAACCTGCTAACATCACCAAACCTATCAGAGGAAATTGTAGCTGCATAGCGGCCTGTATTGGTGGTCAAGCGAAAGTTAATGGCAAATCAGCACAGCGGTACATGTTTTGCGTACCTTTCAAAAAGCTGGGGCAGCAAGCCACTTAACACACAATGGCTGCTCTGATTTGCATGAGGTTAGCAAGACTGCAAGGCGTGAAGTGATATTTTACGCCTTGCGGTAGCGGGAATGGGCAAATGGTTTTGAATGACCCGACAACCCACCCAATAAGAACTAGAAATTGACAAACATCGATGCCATCAACAAATGGCGCATGGTGGCGTTGTTATGGACAAGGTCATCCTGATACTGGTTCATATACCCTAATTCAGTCCGCACTGTTTTGTTAAATGCCCAACCTAAGCCAGCAAAGGCACGGTTTTGGTCAAACCCCGCGTGTCCACCATATTGGGTGTCGTTGAGGCGGATAAAAAATTCATCCCACGCAACCAAGCTTAAGCGCGGTTCAAATGCGAATGGGTGGTTAAGTTTGATCATTTGGCGCGGACGGACACGCACTTGGTTGCCGACCAAGAAATTGCTTTCCACCATTGTCCTGAATGTCACCGTACCGATACTGGTTGGCAACACATAACGGAAGGCGGGCCAGACATCTTGTTGTGACACCAAATCCTTGCCGACCAGTTGCGTGGGCAGCCAGGTGTAACCGGCCCAAATAGTGGCACGGTCACTTAACGAATAACCTACCGCAGTCCGCACCATGCCTTGATACCAATGGTTGAAATCACCATTAAAACGCGATTGCCCTTCTAACCATATCCGAGTTTTAGCCAGGCTGGGGTCAACCACTTTTAAGCTGCCTTCGGCAACGGCTTGTAACCAACTGCCGGAATCTTGCATCACATCATCCAGTGCATTTGCCGTTGGCGATAAAATGATGGCACTTATATTGATAATGGCACCGGCCATTAGTTTGCGTTTGTGTTTACTCATTGCGTTTTCCGTTTTTGTAGTCACCTAGGGCACAAAAATAACCCATAGGCAGTTTTAAGAGGGTACGAAAAAACAGCAATAACCAAGCCATACTATTTACCGATTGATTATTATAGGCTTTTAATAAACTATGCAGCCTAACTTACAATTAAGAATTGTTCAAATAAACCATTGCTGGTTGATATGCCCCGTTCATCGCTTGGCTATTTGCGGGTGCTTGGCCCCGTGATGTTTACGCCATTGCCCATATAAGCCAAGAAATATTCCAGATTGTTGAACTCTATCGACGATGGTGGAAAAACGGGGGCTTTAACCTGTACCAAGCATTCATTGAAGCGACGCTGCAAAGTGCCTAGTTCACCCCACTTTAGGCGGTAAGTGGGCCAGCTGTTGGTATGCCCTAATGCAGGGCTGAGGGTTTCGCTACGCAGTTTTTTTCCGGCATTTTGGATATGGCAAGTGGCACAGGCAAAATTCAATTGCCCCCGGTGTTGGTAATAAAACGCCCTGCCCTGTTGGTAAGCCTGCAAGGCACGCGGGTCGTTGTCTGGAATCACTACGCTGATAGGCTGCCCGCGCGAAGTAAATGCCATATAGGCCAACAATTGCGCCATTGACCCTTTTAAAGCGTCTAGCGGTGCTTCCTGATTGGCAATACGGCAATCATTGACGGCTTGTGCCAAGGTGACCACGGCGCCTTTATGGCTGTCCCATTGCGGATAATAGTGGGCTATGCCAATGCCTTGCCGCTGAAAACAATCCGCATAGTGCCGACCGTTCTTAAAGGCTGTGGCAAACAACACTTGGCCTTGTTCAAGTGCCGGTTGATAGGGGGGGAACTCTTCTATCGCCTGCCAAGAACTGCGGGCAATGGCATCAATGGCATAAACCCCATTGCCATAATCTTGCAATTGCAGTTGCGGGAAGAGCCGCTGGTAATACTGCCTAAGCTGGCGTTGATCGTCGGATGGGGTAGCCTGGACAGACGGTGTACATGCCAATAGGCAAGCTAGCCAAAACGCGCCATTATTTGAGCGTCTCGCTAGCACTGTCGTGTTGCCCCTTGTTGTCTGACCACTCCACGCTGATGGTGTCGCCCAATTGGCCACCGTTGAGCATAAAAGCAAAATAAGGGTCTTTGGCAATGCCTGACCCCATATCAATCTGCACAATAACATCACTGTTATGGCGCACCGTCATGGTTTGGATAAAATGCGCGGCAAGGCTTTGTTGCGTTTGCGCGTCCACAGTCCGCCCTGTTTCCATGGGATGGGCAATCAGGATTCTGATTTGAGTGGCATCGCCAAGCCGTTTGGCACGAATTCTTATACTGGACATATCAGCCCCCACAGCCGCCAATGGTGACTTTAACGTTGATGCTGGCCCTATACAAGCCCGCTGCCGTTTCGGCAATCACCCATACATCACTGGTTTGGGCCATTTTTACACGGGCCGACACCACTGGCTGCATCTTTTCGGACAAGGTAAATTCGGCAACCAGTGGCACTGGATTTTTTTCCACCAACAGGTAAATTTTTTGCACGGCGGGCAAGGCAGCATTGACGGTGACTGGCACTACCGCTCCGTTTTCGGCAATCAAGGGGATATTAATGTCGATCTGGTCGCTGGGAAAAATAGCCTTATCTTTAAAAAGCTGCTTGAGTGTGGCATCAAGCGGACCAGCGGCGTAGTGCCTTTCTGGCCAAAGCGCGTAGGCGGATGGCACGGGCAAACACACCGCTGCCAGCAAGCCCGTCAACTGTTTAAAAAATTGTCGGCGACTAAAGGATAGGGCCATGATAGTTTGCCTCACTCAACCCGTTGCACAACCGATGACATTGATGTAACGCCGGTTAGCGGTTATAACGCGCCAACACTTGACGCACATAATTTTGCGTTTCGTGATAAGGGGGGATGGTGTAATTGTATTTGACCACGGCATTTTCGCCTGCATTATAAGCGGCAATCGCCAAATCAATGTTGGGGTGGAACATCGCCAATAAATCCCGTAAATAACGGGCACCGCCGTGGATATTTTGCACCGGATCGTTGCGGTCTTCAACACCATAGCGTTCAGCGGTGTCCGGCATCAGCTGCATTAAGCCGACCGCACCCGCCGGAGACACGGCATTGGCATTATAGGCCGATTCGGTTTGGATAACGGCATGAAGCAACTTTTCATCCAGTTGGTAGCGGTCGGCAACATCGGCAATCAAACCGTTAAATTGCCCTTTTTCGGTGTCGCCACCGTCATACGAAGGTAATGGCAACGGCAGGGGGCGGGATATTAGCGGAGCAGGTGTGCCGCCAAATTTATAAAAATTGGCAGTGGCCTTAGCCGGTTCCGCTTGCTGCGTATAACCCACCTCAATTTTAGTCTTGCTTATCAGGTGGTATTGCGGCAATGGCTCATCGGAATAATGCAGGCTACCATTGCCATCAAGGTATTTATAGAGATAGGCAATTTTTTTGACGGTCGCCTTTTTGACTGGGGCAGGCACAGGGCTATTGAAACTGCCATAAGGCTTGTTGCCATAATAAGTCTGACCATGGGTGGTGGTTTTATAAATTTCCGCCCCGCTGGTTTGCGCTATGCTGAGTGCAATAACAATAACGGCAATTCTACGCATGATATGGCCTGTTAAGGTGGGGTGACAGACACTAAGCTGGCCGCTTGACAGGCTAGCCCCAGTGCCGCATCGACACTATCCGCGCTGGCCAATGCCACGCCCATGCGCCGGTTGACAAACGCTTCGGGCTTGCCGAACAGGCGCACTTCACTGCCCGGCACCGCCAAAGCGTGTGCCAAGCCCTGATAACCCACGCCTTGGGCATCAACACCGCCCAAAATAACGGCGCTGGCACCGGCTTGCTGCAAGCTGGCATCAACCGGCAGACCCAAAATAGCCCGGGCATGCAATTCAAATTCGTTTTGCCGTTGCGTGACCATCGTCACCATGCCGGTGTCATGCGGGCGTGGACTGACCTCACTAAACCACACTTGGTCGCCATCGACAAACAACTCCACACCAAACAAGCCCAACCCGCCAATTGCCGAGGTTATAGTCAGAGCGATTTCTTGGGCACGCGCCAGCGCCGCCGCCGACATCGCTTGTGGTTGCCAACTCTGCCGATAATCACCGTATTCTTGCACATGGCCTATCGGTTCACAAAAATAAGTGTCCACCTGCCCTTGCGTATTTAAGGCACGGACTGTCAATAAGGTGATTTCAAAATCAAAATCAATCTTAGCCTCGACAATCACCTTGCCGGTATCAACGCGCCCACTGCTTTTGGCATAATGCCACGCTGCGGCAAGTTCGGCGGCACTTTTCACCATCGACTGGCCTTTACCGGAAGACGACATGGTGGGCTTGATAAAACAGGGGTAGCCAATCCCCTCATCGACCGCCGCTTGCAACGCCTCGAAAGATTCGGCAAACGCATAGCGTGAGGTGGGCAAGCCCAACTGTTGCGCCGCCAAACTCCTGATGCCCTCGCGGTTCATGGTCAACTGAATGGCGCGGGCATTGGGCACTACAGTACATAAACCGTCTGCTTCAATCTCCGCCAATGCCGCCGTGGCGATGGCTTCAATTTCTGGGATAATAAACGTGGGTTGTTCTTGTGCAATCAACGCTTTGACCGCTGCGGCATCGGTCATGTCAATCACATAACTGCGGTGCGCCACGGCATGGGCGGGGGCGTGGGCGTAGCGGTCAACCGCAATCACCTCCACACCGTAGCGTTGCAGGCAAATCGCCAATTCTTTGCCCAATTCGCCACTACCCAACAACAATGCCTTGGTGGTGTTGCCTGTTAGGGGTGTTCCGATAATCACTTTGAACCTGCCAGATAGTTATCAATATCGGCCTTGGAGAAACCAATTTTTTTGGCAACCCGGTCGGCGTGACTGACGCGGGAAATGCCCGGCACCAACTTAAAGGTGGGCAGGTCGTCGGCAAATTCTACTTGTTTGGCTATACCCATGCGTTTTTTTGCAAACAGGTCAACCAACTGGTGGTTATGAGTGATCAGCAGGGTGCTGTTGCCTTTGCGGTAAAAGCCATCAAGTACTGTCGCTGAAGATTCCATTTTTTCCTCAAAGGTAGTGCCTTCGGACATTTCATCCAATACCACCAGACTTTTTGCGGTAGTGGCCAAAAATATCTCTTTAGTGCGCTTAAGCTCCGCACCAAAACGACCTTCGCCATCGTCCAAATGGCTAATTTCAGGGGCTTGGTAAAAAATCCGGTCAGCCGCCGTCAGCGTTGCCGCTTGCGCGGGCACAAAACAGCCGGTTTGGGCCAGCACCTGAATTTGCGCAACGGTTTTGCAAAATGCCGTCTTGCCGCCACTATTGGGGCC
>CAIYOW010000069.1 GCA_903927955.1 uncultured Methylococcaceae bacterium
CGCACAGGCAGCTTAGAAAACGCAAAACTTGACTAGCAAAGACCGCTTGCCGTTCACCGCCGCACAGGCAGCTTAGAAAAGGGTAAAAATTTTCGGCTGTTTTGTGTTTTTGTTCACCGCCGCACAGGCAGCTTAGAAAACCGTAAAATCCGGGGCTGGACATACGGGATAGTTCACCGCCGCACAGGCAGCTTAGAAATTAAACTTTTCAACCAAAACACCGCTTATTTCGTTCACCGCCGCACAGGCAGCTTAGAAATGTGTCGTATACGACTAGGGCTGGCGTTAGTGGTTCACCGCCGCACAGGCAGCTTAGAAATTGGTTTGGCTCGATGTCGGTTAATGCGTTGCGTTCACCGCCGCACAGGCAGCTTAGAAAAATTAATCGCCCCCTCCCAAGCGGATTTTAAAGTTCACCGCCGCACAGGCAGCTTAGAAATGATACCTCCGCTCGTCACCAATATTTGGAAAGTTCACCGCCGCACAGGCAGCTTAGAAAAGTTTACGGGTTTGACCGCTCACACTATGCGGGTTCACCGCCGCACAGGCAGCTTAGAAAAAATACAAATAGAGGGACGCACATTGGAAGTGGTTCACCGCCGCACAGGCAGCTTAGAAAAAGACAGGACGGGGCTTTACAGCGAGATCACAGTTCACCGCCGCACAGGCAGCTTAGAAAATTTCCGAAGTGTCCGCCTGCAACCTTGCCCTGTTCACCGCCGCACAGGCAGCTTAGAAACATCGAGCCATAAACAGGCGGGACTTGACATAGATTATTTCCAGCCAAATGGGAAGCCGAAAAGCTGACCGTTTGGAGTATACTGGCTGTTTTAAGCTATGACTGACATTTGCTAATAGGAGATCAATTATGAACAAAATTGCATGGGCAACTATCATGGTTGGCGGTGTTTTATTATCCGCCTGTGCCAGCCAAACTGGCTGGACACCCACTGTGGATTCTTACAACGACCCTAACGCTTTCCGTATTAGCCAAGATATGGCGGAATGCAAAGCACTTGCTTCGCAAGCATCGGGTGGGACTTTACAGGAATCAGGTATCGGTGCAGCGGCAGGTGGCCTGATGGGCGCTGCGGGTGGTGCAGCATTGGGTGCAGTTGCTGGCAATGCCGGAACGGGTGCGGCATTAGGTGCCATTGCTGGTGGCTTGGGTGGGGCCGGTATGCAAGGCTATAATGCGGAAGCCAAATACAAAAATGCTTTCAACAACTGCATGAGCGGTCGCGGTCACCATGTGCTTCGGTAGGTCAGGCCGCCGTTATTAGTTGCGGTTTGCCTTAATGGCAGGACACGGGCCAGCTTTACCCAAGCTGCACATTGCTGACCAATGCCAGGCCATTGCAGCACAGGGATTTGCTGCAATGGCTTTGCCTTGGCTTAAGGCAGGTGGCTGAACCTCAGTAAATAGGGCGACAGGTAACGGGTTGCCGTTTCACTGTATACATTGTGCGCGCTATAAACCACTACTGTCTGATGGCCTTCGTCAACCCCGCTCTGTTTTGCATAGATCAGTGCGGCAACCTTGGCTGTTAATGCTTCCCTGCCCTGAAAATCTGTCCTTTTGTTGAGATGCCAACCGGCAAGCGTTGCCAGTCTGTGAAATTTGGCAACGGCATGGACAGGCAGCAGGACATAAAATAAACCGTTGTCTGCCAGATAATGGTCCGCACAGGCTAACAATGCTTGGTAGCCCAATTGGTCGTTATGCCGAGCGGCACATCTTTGTGTGTCCAGTGATGGCTGATGCTTCTCAAAAAAGGGCGGATTGCTGATAACCAAGTGGTAGCGTGTACCCAAATCGGGCAAACAGCGCACGTCCCCACACACTGCGTGCAGTTTTTCTGCCCATGGGCTATGGGCAAAGTTGTCCGAGGCTTCTTGGCAGGCTGTAGCAGACAGCTCAACCGCCGTTACCTTTGCCGCCCCCTGTTGTGCCGCTATTAACGACAACAAGCCCGTGCCACAGCCTATATCAAAAACGTGATCGCCCGCTTTGACTGGGGCCATTGCTCCAAACAATAAACTGTCGGTGCAAATTTTCATGGCGGATTGGCGTTGGCAAATGGCAAATTGCCGGAAACGAAATATTGCCTCGCGGTGCTTTAGCAAAACAAGCTGCGCCTACGGTGATTTAAAAGCTGTTGTTAGAGTGTGCTTTCCACTGCGAACGTCTGCTGGTTTAAAAGCTGATTATTTTCGTCCAGTAGTCTGACCACCCAAGCACCTTGGCTTGTTCCGGTCAGTAGCATACGGCTGAACGTTGGCCAATGCTCCTTTTCTACATTGAGTGTGTAACGCATAATCACTTTGCCATTCAGCGACCACTCATGAAAAACATCATGCCCTGCCATACCTTCCACTTCGGTAAAATAGTGGATGGCGACAGAGCGGCCCTTACCAACCGTAACCAAACGGGGTATTTCGGTCATGGGGTTGCGCTTTTTAACCTTGAAGGTGAGTAATGCCCGACTGACATGGGCCGGTGATGTTGTTTGCACTGCCTCCGCTGACGCCACTTGCGCGCTTGCCTTTGGTTGGGCGGGTGGGGCTGTGGCAACCGGTGTTGTGGTTTGTGGCTGCGCTGGCAAGCCCTGTCCAGCCAGTTCTGACAGGTGTTCTGTCGCTGGGGCGGGGGGGGCAGAAAGCGGTATGTTATCTACAGGCGGCGTTTTGTCCTGAAAAAGCAGGGCAAGCAGAGCTGCGACCAAAACTGCGGCAAGCATTGCCGCGACCACACGCTTTATATTCCATTCCGTCGCTTTTTCTGCTGCGGCAGGTGATCGGATGTTTTTTTTTGCACCTGCCGGATATTTGAGCTTAATCACTAAATTTTTTTTATCTGCCATTTTTGCCTTTTATCTGTTCTATGCAATTTAGCACCAACGCCTATCAATTAGGGCTTATAAGGCAAACAGTTCAATCATTTTTTTTCCGGGGCTAGGTGCGCGCATAAACGCTTCACCGATCAAAAAGCCATAGACGCGATTGTCCAGCATCAATTGTACTGATTCGGGGGTGTGGATGCCGCTTTCAGTGATGAGGATACGATCATCGGGTATAAAAGCGGTCAATTCCAGTGTGGTCTGCAATGCCGTCTCAAAGGTACGCAAGTTACGGTTATTGATGCCAAGCAGTCGTGTATCCAGTTGCAGGGCCCGCTCAAGTTCGGCTTTATCATGTATCTCCACCAGTACATCCATACCCAATGCCGTGGCTAACTCCGCCAGCTCATGCATTTGTGCGTCTTCAAGTGCCGATACAATCAGCAGTATGCAGTCTGCTCCCAGTGCCCGCGATTCATATATTTGATAACTATCAATCATAAAATCTTTACGCAGCACTGGCAATGGGCAGCGTTCCCTGACCATTTGCAAATACGCTTCTGATCCTTGGAAATAGGTTTTGTCGGTCAGTACCGACAAGCAGGTTGCCCCGCTCATCGCATAATCTTGGGCAATATCAATCGGGTTGAAGTTTTCCCTGATAACACCTTGGCTAGGGGAAGCTTTTTTGATTTCAGCAATAATGGCGGGGCGCTTAGCAGCCACTTTATTTTGTAGGGCGCTGTAAAAACCACGCGGGCTTTCTACTGCTAAGGCGATTTCTTGCAGATTGGCAACCGGCATGGCAATTTTACGCCGCGCCACTTCTTCGGCTTTGGTTGCCAAGATTTTTTTTAAAATATCCGGGGTATGGGTCATAGGAGCAATTGATTGGGTGTAGGATGATAAAATGAAACATACTGGTTTGGCGCTGGTATGTACAGCAAAGTTTAATTGTTTGGGCGGGCTAAGGGCAGCCCATTTGTGAATAAGCCACCAAGGCATCAAACTTGGCTTTTGCCGCACCGCTGGCAATCACTCGCTGCGCCCTTTCAATGCCGGCCGCCAAGGAATCAACCAAGTTGGCTGCGTAAATGGCCGCCCCCGCATTGAGCAACACGATATCGGTGGCTGCGCTCATTTGGTTGGCCAACACTGCGTTAATAATAGCCAGGCTGTCTGCTGCACTGGCTACTGCCAAGCCTGCAAGGTTAGCACGTTGTAGGCCAAACTGCTCGGGGGTAATGCTATAAGTGCTGACAACACCGTCTTTTAGTTCGGCAACATCCGTTGCTGTGGCAATGCTTATTTCGTCCAGACCATCATGGGCGTTGACGACTAAGACATGTTGGCTGCCCAGTTGTTTTAACGCATACGCCATAGGCTGTAACCATTGCTTGGCAAAAACTCCGATCAATTGGTTGGGTGCAGCGGCCGGATTAGCTAAAGGCCCTAACAAATTAAACAGGGTCCTTACGCCCATTTCTTTTCGTACTGCCAAGGTGTGCTTCATTGCACCGTGGTGTTTGGGGGCAAATAAAAAGCCTACGCCGATTTTACTGACACAGCGGGCGACTTGTTCGGCACTTAAATCCAGGTTGACCCCGGCGGCCTCAAGCACATCGGCACTGCCGCAACAGCTGGACACCGAGCGGTTGCCGTGCTTGGCGACTTGCCCGCCCGCTGCCGCCACCACAAAGGCACTGGCGGTGGAAATGTTAAAGGTATTGGCCCCATCGCCACCAGTGCCGCAAGTATCTATGACGTGATCACCGGCAACGGATACTGCGCTTGCCAATTCCCGCATCACTTCGGCGGCGGCGGCAATTTCATCAATGGTTTCGCCTTTGCAACGCAAGGCGATCAAAAAGCCGCCCACTTGTGCATCGGTTGCCTTGCCGCCCATAATGGTGTGCATGACATCGCGCATATCAGAGTGGCTTAAGTTTTGTTTGTTAAGTAATGTTTGTAGTGCTTGCTGTATATGCATGGATGCGCTTATCGGTGCAAAAAAGAAACTATAACGCCAACCACTTTAAAAAAAACATGCGACATGTTGTCTCAGGGCTGTATTTTAGTTGAAATTATCACAACAAGCCCCATGCTAAGCAATTACAATTTAATATTTCGGCGATTATCGGCAAGTTGCATTTGAACTTACATTGCCGATCATGTTCCCATAACCATCGCATATTTTGTGTGGATGGACAAATTTTTGAATGACATTTTGATGATTCACAACCACGAGCGGCACTTTTCAAGGCACAGAAGCCAGCCAGCCCTACCTCGCCACGCCATCCCCTTGAGCGCTGAAATAAGGATGCTTACTGGTTTATCTGGTTTATCCCAACGACCGCAAAGCACGAAGGCTGTTATGTGTAGCAGGGCTTTAGGTTTTTGCCAAGGAGATTGCCAATGGTGATGCAACAGCCGGACAAGACTACCATCAAGCGTTTTCCGATAGCGCATAAATTAGCGCTGGTTTTTACGCTGATTATTGGCGCTGGGATGCTTATTTTGGGCTTGGTGATCGCTGAAGACCAAGCGGACTTGCTGGAGCGGCAAATGATGGCTTCCAGTGACATGGCCGTTAAGCAGCTGGCGCAAATTGCCAAAGAGCCGGTTTTGGCAGACGACCCATTGACGTTGCAAGTAATCGTGGACAATCTGCATAAACAACAGGGCGTGGTCGCTGCCGCCGTCTACACGGAAGAAATGCAACCAATAGTGCAAGCCGGTTTGTTACCCGACCAAGCCATTATTAGCAAGCATACCCGTACCGGCAAGCAATTCATCTATACTAAAGCCCAAGGCAACCGCAGTGCGCCTCTGGTTGTGGTGGGGTCGGTAAGCCCCATGATCATCGACGGCCTGACTTTAGGCTACGCATTGATTGGTTTTGACCGCTCCATTGTCGAATCCGCCAAACAACACACTATTAAAACGGTGGGGTTGATCACCGTGTTCTTTGTACTGGTGGGTTCTTTGGCATCCATTTTGGTGGGCAGCCGATTAGCCCGCCCGATCAATCAAATCATCAAGATCAGCAGTGCCATTTCCCAAGGCGATTACACTTTCCATTTTGACAAGCTTCGCAACGACGAGCTGGGCGAGCTCATGCACGCCATGAATGAAATGACGGCTGGCCTGGCGCAAAAAGAACATGTGGAAAAAACCTTCTCCCGTTATGTCGCCCCCATTGTGGCTAGAGAAGTGCTGAAAAAAAACCCGCAATCTTCCGGTGGGCGGACGCTGACCGCCAGTGTATTGTTCGCTGACATTGTTGGCTTCACTGCACTTTCTGAAAGCATACCGGCAGGCCAGCTGAACAGTTTGCTTAATGTTTATTTTGGCTATATCGCCCAAATTGTCGATAGTTGCTCGGGTTACATTGACAAATATATTGGCGATTGCGTCATGGCCATTTTTGGTGTGCCAAAATTTGACTCGCGGCATACCCAAAACGCCGTTGAGTGTGCTGTGCTAATACAATATTTTGTACGGGAACTTAATCGGCAGCGTTTGCAACAAGGCAAGCTGATTTTGCAATTCCATATCGGTGTCAACAGCGGGGCTATGCTGGCCGGCAATATTGGGGCGGCAAACCGTATGAATTACACTGTCATGGGCAAAGAAGTGAACACCGCTTCGCGGCTTTCAGGCGCTGCAAAAGCGGGGGAAGTTTTGCTGACGGAAGCCACTTACCAAGCGGTGAATACAATGCCGCATTTACAGTGCCAAGCCGAAGAAATTATAGCTTTGCGCGGCACAGCCCAACCCATCATGACCTATACCGCCCGATTACGGGAAGACAATAATGCGGCATTTATCAAAGCCAAACTGGGGCCGTTGCTGTCGGCAAAGGAGCTTGCCCGATGATCCGCTACTGCCGCCACCTTGTTTGCTTATGGCTGTTCTGCCAACTGACGGCATGTACCCTAGCCCCACCGCACAGCGGCTTGCCATCCAGCGAATACGAACAACAGATCGTATCTAACGCGGAAGCGGCAGCGCATGAAAACCACTGGGCTGCTGCTTTTAAAATGTATCAGCAAGCGCTCAAAAGCTTTCCTGATAGCCTTGTTTTGCAACAAGCCCATAATGCCTTGCTACAACGCCATGCCGCGCAATTGGGCAAGCTGGAACAGGAACGTTTAATCGCCCAAGGGGAATGGCTATTAAAAGACCTTGCCATCAGCCAACTGACCAATAACGAATCTGCCAGCAACTGGTTTGCCGCCCACCCTGACACCCAAAAACACCAGCAAGCCTCTGAACTGGCTGAGCAGCTCGCCCTGCTAGGTCAACAAGCTTTAGCGCAAAACGACGTGGATTTGGCTACACGGACATTACCGTTGGCTTGGAAACTAGCCCCCACAGCCAGCCATGAAGCGTTTCTGGAGCAATTGCGGCGGGTTATAAAACCGCATGACCAGCCAGCTACAGCAACTCCCAGCACGCCCACCCCATCAGCTCCCACCCCTACCTTATCTGCGCCCACGCCGTTGTTAGCACCTTTATCTAAGCAGATGGAAGCACCCCCACCCGAAACAGACAAATCCGCAACACCTATCGCTGCAGAATTAAACCATCAGCAAAAACCTGGCAAACGGCTACTGGTCGATTTTAATCGCGCCCTAAAAAATGAATCGTTCAACGAGGCGCGGCAACTGCTGGAAAAATTACCCAATCAGGGCATTGATAAGACGACTATTGCCAATCTGCACAAACAACTTAACGACAGTATTGCCGGGCAAGTCAAAAACTTGATGGCAGCTGGTGTCAACGATTATAGCCAGCAGCACTATGAAGCTGCCCTGAAAAGTTGGCAACGGGCGCAAATTTTAGCGCCTGACAACGCACAATTGACGGCACATATCGAGCGGGTCAGCAAGATATTGGAAAAGCTACAAGGGCTGCGTAACAAGCAGCTCAAGAGTCCCGGAAAAACGGACAAAATACCTTAACAATCATGCGTGGATTTAGGTGGCCATCAAACAACCGTGATGACATAAGGTGTCAATGGCTGGACACTGGGACATCTGCGCTGTCTTGGTCGAGCAAATGACTATCACAACTTTGTTGGAAAAAAATGAAGGATGGTTGGAACGGCACAACATCAAGGTTAATTCCGCTGTATTTTTTAAAATCTTGCAATGCCTTCGCAACTGTCTGTTGAAAATTGCCTGCCAGCTGCTTGGCCAATTTTTCTTGGGCATCATCGTTGTCCGCTGCAAACGGATCTTTGTCCAAGTTGGTCTGGTCAACCGCATTTTGCAAGGCATCTGCTGCAAACTGTTGTATTTTTACCTCATATTCCTTAAACACTTGAAGACCTTTGGTCTTTTTGATGCTCTTAATATTTTCAAGGTCGGCATAGATCAAAAAGCTGCCTTTAGTGCCTTGCTGAATATTTTTACAGACCCCACCATCCATAACCCTGACCAAGCCCAATTTACTTTTGCCTTGCTGGATCACCATAGGAGGATTTTGACTGCGTTGTGCCGAGCTTTGGTTCATTAATACGGGGGGCGGTTTTACTGCCGGGGCTTCTGTGTTGTCTATGGCGGGCTTGCTTGCCTGCTGGGGCGTTTGATTTGTTTGGTTTTGCCCAGCTTGATTGGGTTGAATGGGTTGTGAGGAGCAAGCGAGCAAATTTGCCACCATTAAAGCGGCTAACAGTTGCATTGTTGTATTCATACGTCACCTGGCAGTATGGGTTTATACGGCCTATGGCAATGCTATAGGCATTATGATCTTGTCAGGCTATTATCTTGCCGTGAATAAATAAATCTGCAAGTCCTTTAGGGTTAAATAGAATATGTTTTTACTTGTTTCCAATATCACTTTTTCATTGCTCACCGCTTGCTTGGTACTGGCAAGCCCCGCCTTTGCCAACAACGCGGATGATTGGGCAAGCGTGGCGAAACCCAGCCAGACCGGCGCGTCCAGCCAGAGCATCGGCAACTATAACGGTGGCTGTATCAGCGGCGCAGTGGCAATCGCACCAGAGGGGGTAGGCTATCAATTGATGCGCCCGTCCAGAAACCGTGCTTATGGCCACCCTGAGCTTAAAAAGTTTATTGAGGTCATGGGGCGGATTGCCGCACATCAGTATGAAAGCGCATTATTGATTGGCGATTTAGGCCAGCCCAGGGGTGGCCCCACCTTGAGCGGTCATCGTAGCCACCAAACTGGCTTGGATGTGGATATTTGGTTTTTATTGTCCAAACAGGCAGCAAGCCGCAGCCTGACACGGGCTGAACGGGAAAGCTGGTCAGCGCCATCGGTATTGCTAGGCAATTCGGACACCATTAATCCTAAAGAATGGACTGCCACGCATGAAAAAATCCTGCAATCAGCAGCACAACTACCGGAAGTTGACCGTATCTTTGTCAACCCCAGCATTAAGCGGGAATTGTGCAAAAAAAGTGCCGGTGATTCGGCATGGCTTAAGAAAATTCGCCCTTGGTGGAAACATGATGATCACTTTCACGTCCGGCTAAAATGCCCCGCCAATAATAGGCATTGCCAAAACCAAGAACCGTTGCCTTTAGGCGAGGGATGTGATGCCAGTTTGGCTTGGTGGTTTTCCACCGAGGCTAAAACGCCATCGGGTAAAAAACCGGAGCCTTATAAGCCGCCACTATTGCCCGATTTGTGTAAGGCTGTCCTGCAAGCGCGCTAGCCTAAACAAGCCTAAGGGGGCTATACACTGTGACCAAAATAATTGAGATTTGCCAATAATTTGATATTCACTTGCCCTGTATCGAGTCCCAACATGCATAGTGCAGTTTTAACTGGCATGGCTTTTAAGGCATCTACAGTGCCATAACGCATAGCAAACAAGCGGTTTTTCATTGCGGGCGGGTAAGCCCGCATAATGGCATCAATGCGCCCGTCAATAAGCCTTACTGCTTGCTGCAATTGCGCCACTACATCGGGTGTCAACCCCTTAAACAACATTTTTTCGGTTGCCCGTACTGGCTGCCACCCATTGGCTTGGGCAGGGCGACCCACCAATGCCTGCAGTTTTTTGCTTGCCAGCAATGGCACCGATGAACAATTTGGGCTGACCACTTGCTGCTTAGTGTTGGCAGTATTCGGCATCCCTTTAATGCACCTTGTAATGGGTTGGCAACATGAGTAACTTGGAATGGTCAAATTTGAGCCTATCGAGCTTGCTGTTGGCCTGTTCAAATGCCAAAGTGGTCTGGTCGAATGAATCTTTAACCAACACAAAGGTATTGGAAACTTTGCCAAAACCAAACTTATCCATAGTCAAAAAACCACCCTTTGCGGTGGCGGCACCGGATGTCGCATCGGCTAAATCAGCATCCAAGCCTTCCTCGTCAAGAGCCGTGTTGGCATTGGATTTACCATCCGTAGCCAAATTATCACGCCACTGCAAAAAAGATTCTCGGGTAAAAACATAAGGGTCTAGTGCTGCCTCGTCAATGAAGCGCAATGCGCCTTCGGCATTCGCCCGTGCATTTAACATGGACAAAGCTTGGAATGGCGTCGCCACATAACTGGTCGGATTGACGGCTGTGTCAAAGGCTGCGCCCGGAATCCCCCTAACGGTTGACGGCCCCAAAAACGGCACTACCAGATAAGGGCCTTTTGCAACCCCCCAAACCGCTAAGGTCTGGTCAAAATCTTCTTGGTGTTGTTCAAGGGACATTGATTTGGCAACATCAAACAGACCCGCCAGCCCTACTGTGCTATTGATGGCAAAGCGTCCGGTGTCTTCCGCACCTTGGACAAATTTGGCTTGCAAAAGATCATTGAACACCACATTGATGTTCTTGATATTGGCAAAGGCATTGGCGACACCTGTCTGCACAAATTTCGGCGTTATGTAGCGATAAGCGTCAGAAATTGGCCCGGCAATATAGTCATCAACCATATCATTGAATTTATATATTTCACGGTTGACATTTTCGTAAGGGTCAATTTTGTTGAAGGGGCGTGCCTGCCTGGCGGGTTCAGACGTGGCACAACCACTTACTAAGAACAAACTCAGTGCGATACACGGTAACAGACCGCTATTCCATAAACCATGACTGTTACGGGGTTTATTCATTGCTAAAACCTATTCTTGTTTGGAGTAATTGCTGATCTTGTCGTTAATTTTGGCCATTAAGGCATCAAATCCTTCATTCTGCAATACGGCAGTGTAGTCAGAACGCTTTAATGCCAAATCACTGACACCATCAGCGATGATATTGATGATGCGCCAACTGTCGCCGTTGTCTTTGAGCATATAGTCGAATTTGACATCTTTATCGCCCGGAATACTCAGGTGGGCATGGACAATCACCCCGCCACGGGTGGTGTTGTCTTCTGAGTCAATAGTGAACGCTTCACCCGAATAATCCTTGAAATTATGCGCGTAAGAGGCGACACTCAATTTACTGAACACATCGGTCAAGTTTTTTTGCTGGGCCTCGGTCAACTTTTCCCATTCTTTGCCAATGACAATGCGGGCGATTTTTGTCAAATCATGGCTAGTCGCAACAGCATCATACAACTTGTCATAGCGTCCGGCAAACCCCAGTTGCTTGCCGCTTTTCATGACGGCCAACAACTGCCCTTGGAACTTATCGACCACTTCTCGAGCCGACAATGCTGCCTCGGCATGGGCAAGGCCGCCCATCATGGACAACAGCACCAGCAACAACGCAGTTATCGGCTTTAATTTTTTTAATATCATTATAATTTCCGCACCTAAATTAATTGCTATTCCACCCTGATAGGGATGCCAGCCAGCGTGGCAACAGGGCTATCCGCCATAGTTGGCGGTGTAGGCTCTGGCACCATATCACCGTCTGTTTTAGGCCCTCTAACTGAAACCAGTAAGGCTTTAAGTGGGTTTTTTAGCATGTCTTCGACGGCTGTGGCCTCATAACCACAATGCGCCATGCAGCTGGCACATTTTGGGTTGGTGCTATTGCCATATTTTTCCCAAGGGGTGGTGTCCAACAGCTCCTGAAAAGAAGCGGCATTGCCTTCGTCCGCCAGCAAATAGCAAGGCTTTTGCCAACCGAACACATTGCGCGTGGGATTGCCCCAAGGCGTACACTGGTAATTTTGGTTGCCCGCCAAAAAATCCAAATACAAAGTCGAATGGTTCAAATTCCATTTGCGGGTTTTGCCAATTTTAAAAATGCTACGGAACAGCTCCTTGACATCGCGTCCCTTAATGAACACGTCTTGCTGTGGTGCCCGTTCGTAGCTGAAACCGGGGGCGATGGTCACGCCTTCTACGCCTAGCTCCATCACATAATCCAAAAATTCGGCGACTTCGGGGGCTTTCTCACCTTGGAACAAGGTGCAATTGATGGTGACCCTAAAGCCTTTGCCCAACGCCAATTTGACCGCTTCGACCGCTCGTTCAAACACACCGTCTTGGCATACTGAAGCGTCATGCCGCTCTTGCATACCATCCAAATGAATGGAAAAGGTTAGGAATGGCGAGGGGGTGTAATCGTCGATACGTTTTTTTAGCAACAGTGCGTTGGTGCACAAATAGACATATTTTTTCCGCGCAACGATGCCGGCGACAATTTGCGGCATTTCTTTGTGGATCAAAGGTTCGCCGCCCGGAATGGAAACCATTGGCGCATCGCATTCATCGACGGCTTGCATACACTCTTCGAAAGACAGGCGTTTGTCGAGTATATCTTCCGGATAATCAATTTTTCCGCAGCCTGCACAGGCTAAATTGCAACGGAATAAGGGTTCGAGCATCAAAACCAAAGGATATTTCTTGACACCTTTCAGCTTTTGCTTAATCAGGTAAGTGCCCACAGTGATTTGTTGACGTAATGGTACAGCCACTTTAAACCTCCAAAATATAAAAAAATGCCTCATGGCGCAAAGCCAAAAGCGACGCAAAACGCATGCAAACGGTCAGATCAGGCCTACAATTAGTCAATCCGCTGCTTATGTTGCGAATTGCCAACAGCTAGCGAAAATCACTGCTTTATGAACCAGCCTATTTACAATACAGGCATTTACGTCTTGACTTTAGCATACCCTTTTTTGTGGGCAGACTCCAGTTTTTACCGTAAATTTGTTGGCAAATTCACCATAAAAGCCCTGCCGCCAAGCTGTTTTCGCCACCCCATAAAATGGGACAAATGGCTGTTTTTCAATCTTTATTAAAGGCAATCACGAACGCGATTATTGGCTAATTGCCAACAAGCAACAATTTTTTGCAAAATACCAACAAACAGTCTATCATTGTCTAAAACCATACTAATCGCCCGTATTCCCATTGAGCTTATGAGCAAACCACAACAATCTTTGGATGACCCCAAAACACTCAACTGGCTTTCTGACCAAGCATTCCAGTCGGCTTTATTGGAGGGTGTGTCCAGAACCTTTGCGCTGACCATACCACAACTGCCTACCCCGCTATTTGGCCCGGTCGCCAATGCTTATTTGTTATGCCGGATTGTTGACACCATTGAAGATGAAGTGTCTTTGTCTGCCCGACAAAAACAACATTATTGCGAGGAGTTTATCGAGGTGGTGCGGACGGGTGAAAATGCCGAGCTGTTTGCCTTGGATTTGGCGCCGCTGCTTTCTGAACAAACTATACCTGCCGAACACACGCTTATTCATGTGTTGCCTAGGGTTGTGCAAATCACCCATACCTTTGAAGCCGCCCAAATTGATGCGCTGGCCTGCTGCGTAAAAACAATGGCGGAAGGGATGCCGGTATTTCAGGCGCAAAATCTGCGGGATGGCTTGGCAACCGTGTCTGATATGGACAAATACTGCTATTACGTGGCTGGCTGCGTGGGCGAAATGCTGGCGAAACTGTTTTGCCACTACTCCCCTGCCATTGCCGTTCACCAAGAGGAGCTGTTGAAATTGTCCGTGTCATTTGGACAAGGGCTGCAAATGACCAATATCCTGAAAGATATCTGGGATGATGCGGGGCGGGGCGTGTGTTGGTTGCCTCAAGACATTTTTACTGAAACCGGCTATGACCTGAAAATATTGAGTCCTGAAACCAATGATGAATATTTCCGGGCCGGCTTGGCACATTTAATCAGCATTGCCCGTGGGCATTTGCATAACGCTTTGCGTTACACGCAGCTGATTCCGCCACACGAGAAAGGCATCCGTAACTTTTGCCTGTGGGCATTGGGCATGGCCGTTTTAACGCTTAATAAGATCAAACGGAACTTGGGCTTCATCCGCTCTGAGCAAGTCAAGATCTCGCGCAACAGCGTCAAAGCCACGATAGCCTTGACCCGTGCCATTGGCGGTAACAACCTGTTGTTGTCCGCCGCATTTAATTTGACCAGCAATGGTTTGAAAGCACCTGGCTGGCATTATCCAATACTTTCCTCAAAAGCCACTAGCGACCTTTAAGGAGCGTAATATGTTTACCGATTCCAATATAACCACCACCATACACCATAGTGCCAGCTCGTCCACGGCCATCCACTCGCATGTCTATGACCTTGGCAAGGCTATCAGCCGCGCCCAGGAAGCCGTGCTGCGCATGCAGGATGAACTCGGTTTTTGGGTGTTCGAGCTGGAGGCTGATTGCACCATACCTGCCGAATACATCATGATGCGCCATTATATCGGCGACATTAACGAAGCCTTACAGGATAAAATAGCTTGCTACCTGAGGGCACGCCAATGCGAAGACGGTGGTTTTCCCCTGTTTACCGGCGGCACTGGCGATATCAGTTGCAGCGTAAAAGTCTATTACGCCTTAAAAATGGTAGGGGATTCTACCGAAGCGGGACACATGGTGCGCTTGCGTAGCTTTATCTTAGGACATGGTGGAGCTGCCAAAGCCAACGTTTTCACCCGTATCGCATTGGCGATGTTCGGGCAAGTGCCTTGGCGGGCCGTGCCGTACATACCGGTTGAAATCATGCTGCTACCCAAGTGGTTCCCTTTCCACTTAGACAAGGTGTCGTATTGGTCAAGGACGGTGATGGTGCCGCTGTTCATTTTGTGCACACTAAAAGCATCCGCAAAGAACCCTCTCAAGATCAATATTGCCGAACTGTTCACCACACCACCCGAACAAGAACAGCACTATTTTGCCCAAGACACCTTGCTAAAAAAAGTGTTCTTATGGCTAGATAAATTAGGGTTAATGACAGAACCGCTCATTCCCAATAAGATGCGTAATTTGGCGCTTAAAAAGGCCGAAAATTGGATTTTAGAGCGGCTGAATGGCGAAGATGGCTTGGGCTGTATATTTCCGGCCATGGTCAATGCCTATGAAAGCTTGCTGTTGCTGGGTTATCCTAAAACCGACGAGCGCGTGGTCACCGCCCGCAAAGCCATTGACAAGCTGCTGGTCATCAAAGAACACGAAGCCTATTGCCAGCCGTGCTTTTCACCTATATGGGACACCGGCCTATCGTTGCTAGCCTTGCAAGAAGCCAACCCTTGCGGCAACCAGGACAGTTACGCACGCGCCTACGACTGGCTTAAAAGCAAACAGTTATCGGATGAACCCGGTGACTGGCGCATTAACAAACCCGACTTGGCGGGTGGTGGCTGGGCTTTTCAATACGCCAACCCGCATTATCCTGATGTCGATGACACAGCAGTTGTCGCTTTTGCTATGGCATGTGCCGAATCACCCGACCTAGAGGAAGCAACCGAGCGGGCGGCACAATGGATTGCGGGGATGCAATCCGCTAATGGCGGTTATGGTGCCTTCGACATTGACAACAACCATTATTACCTAAACCAAATCCCCTTTGCCGACCACGGTGCCTTGCTGGATGACCCGACCGCCGATGTGACTGCCCGTTGCATCATGTTACTGGGCAAATTGGTGGACAAAAATCCAGATTATCGTCCGGTATTGAAACGCGCGGTCGATTTTCTGCGTAGCGAGCAAGAAGCAGATGGTTCATGGTTTGGGCGCTGGGGCACCAACTACATATACGGTACTTGGTCAGTATTGCTAGGTTTGGAACAAACCGACTTGCCCAAAACCGACCCAATGTACAGCCAAGCGGTGGCTTACCTAAAAAGCAAACAACGCGCTGATGGCGGCTGGGGTGAGGACAACTTCACTTACCATGATGTATCAGTGAGCGGCACTTACCGCAATAGCACTTGCTTCCAAACCGCATGGGCATTGTTGGGATTAATGGCGGCAAATGAAGCGCGTAGCCCCGAAGTAAAAGCGGGCATTGACTTTTTATTGCGCCACCAACAAAACGACGGCATCTGGCACGACCCAGGCTTCACCGCCCCGGGTTTTCCTAGGGTGTTCTACCTTAAATATCATGGTTACGACAAGTTCTTTCCGTTATGGGCGCTGGCCAGATACCGTAACGAGCTTAACAAAAAGTGATCACTGGAATTGTCGTCGCCTTGCCCGATGAATTGGGTACGCTCACTACCAAAAAAGTCAGCAAAGGTCATTCCCTGTTTATAGCAGATGCCATTTTAGTGGTCTGCTCTGGTGTTGGCCCGGACAATGCCCGTGCTGCGGCGGAGTTATTGGTCGCCAAAGGCGCCACGCAACTGATCAGCTGGGGCTGTGCCGCCGCCTTAAGCCCACAGCTTAAGGCGGGCGACCTGACCTTGGCCGACAAATTGTTGGATGCCGACTATAATGAGCTGCCATTAGACCTGCGTTGGCCGTCTTGTGCCAAAGCCATTTTGGCCGCCAACCTGCCGGTGATAAGCGGTTGCTTGGTGGAAAGCACCAGCATGGTTGCAACGGGGCGACAAAAAAAGCAAATTCACGGCATCACTGATGCGATTGTCTTGGACATGGAAAGTGCCGCTGTTGCTAAAATCGCCAACCGGCATGGACTGCCTTTTCTGGCTATTCGCGCCATTGTTGACCCTGCCAATATGGACTTGCCCAGAGCCATTGCCTTTGCCGCCAACGAGCATGGCGACATAATGTTAAGCAAGCTGTTATTATTCTTGCTGTTGCATCCCTTGGAACTGCCGCAATTGATAAGATTGGGCATAAATTTTAGAGCCGCCACTAGAACCTTGACGCAAGTCGCCTGCCACCTGCATAAACTCGCGGCTCTGCCACACGGCTGAACACAACCGCCGCTACCCCTCTGCCATCCACCTAAATTTATGACCCAGCACCACCTATCCTTGCTCGACGCATTTTTCAATCAATGCGAGCGACAAATTATCCGCCTGCCTTGGCTACTGCTGTTGTTAAGCCTGTTGGCTTGCAGCGCTACAGGCTATTATGTGTATGGTCACCTTGGCATTAACTCCAACACGGCAGACATGCTGTCCCCCGATTTGCCTTTCCAAAAAAACCAAAAACGCCTCAATAACGCATTCCCGCAAGACACCGCCACTATTTTGCTGATTGTGGACGGTCAGACACCGGAAGAAACCACACAAGCCACCGGGCAATTGCAGCAGGTGCTCAGTAACCAGGGCGACCGTTTTGAATCGGTGCGAAACCCTAGCGACAACGCCTTTTTCCGGCAACAAGCACTGCTCTATCTGGAGCAACCAGAACTTGATTCACTGGCGCAAAAACTGACTGATGCACAACCGTTTATCGGTCATTTGGCACAAAATTATAACTTGGATGGCCTGTTTGGCATTATCAGCCAAGGCTTAAACCAACACGACGAAAAAATCCCGTTAGAACTCAATCCGTTGTTAATGGCCATTGACGACACTCTAAGCCAAGCACTGAATGGCGCAAGCAAGCCCTTGTCATGGCAAAATTTATTGGCAAATGACAAGTTCAATGCCAGTGCTGTGCATGGCTTGCTGATTGCCAAACCAAAACTCAATTACAACGAATTGTTGCCCGCTGATGTGGCTCAAGCAGCCACTCATGAGGCAGTGCGCCAAGTCATGGTCAACAACCCCCATGTAAAAATCCGCATCACCGGTGAAACCGCGTTGGAACACGAAGAAATGGAAAGCGTCACCCGTGGCGCCGAATGGGCAGGCATTGCCTCGTTTGTATTGGTTTTTGTGGTGCAATGGGTCGGCTTGCGCTCGTTAAAATTACTGATAATCTCTTATATCGTACTGGTTATGGGCCTGGTGTTCACAGCAGGGTTTGCCGCCATCACCGTGGGGCATCTTAATGTCATCTCCATTGCCTTCGCCACCTTATACATTGGCCTGGGGGTTGATTACGCAGTGCACATCTGCCTGTATTACCGGGAACGGCGTGCACGTGGCTACGACAACCCGCAAGCCATCCACCACAGCATCAAAGGCGTAGGCTCTTCTTTGTTTATGTGTGCGGTGACCACTGCGCTGGGTTTTTTGGCTTTTATCCCGACCGATTACGCGGGCGTTTCTGAATTGGGCATCATTTCCGGCGGCGGCATTTTCATTGGCCTGCTGATTTCCCTGACGGTCTTGCCCGCCCTGTTTGCGGTGTGGCCCGTCAACAACCCTAAGCCCATGAGTTCGGCATTCATACCGCACTTTATGGTGACCTTACCGTTCCGTTATTCGACCACCATCCGAGTGCTTGCCATTTTGCTGGGCATAGGGTCGTGTGCAGTGCTGACCCAGTTAAAATTTGATTCCAACCCCATTAACCTGCGTGACCCCAACAGCGAATCTGTGCTGGCGTTTAAGGAGCTGGTCAAATCCAAGAACGATTCACCCTTTGCCTTGACCGGCCTTGCCAGCAGCTTGAACGACGCCAACACCGTGGCAGAAAAAATGCAGCATTTGCCGAGTGTACACGATGCCATTACACTCGCCAGCTTTGTCGCCAAAAACCAAGCAGAAAAGCTGGCGACCTTGGATGACTTAAACTTGGTTTTAGGCAACCAATTGGAAAGTTTTGGCCATCAACTACCAGAAAATAGCCAAGCCAAAGCTGCTTTGACAAAATTTAGCCGGGAGCTGAAAAAAGCCATTGCCGAAAACAGCGCCCATGCCCCCAAAGCCACGTTAATACAATTGCAACAACACGTTGATGCCTTGCTAGCCAAAGCGGACAGCTCCGACCAACCGGAAACCCTCTACCAAGGCTTGCAGCAAGATTTGCTAGGGCTGTTGCCGTTTACTTTGGAACGGCTTAAAACCAGCCTGACCGCCCATGAATTTGGCATTGGCGATATTCCTGATGCCATCCGTTCGGAATGGCTCAGCAAAGAGGGGCTTTATAAAATCCTTATCACCCCCAAAGCAGACATCAACGACGACAGCAACCTTAAGCAATTTGTCGCCGAGGTACAAAGCATTGATGACAGCGTATCTGGCCTGCCAGTTTCCGATTTGGCCAGCGGGGCGGCGGTGGTCAAAGCCTTTCTGCAAGCTTTTGGCGGTGCTTTCTTAGCTATCCTGATCGTACTGCTGGTCATTTATAAAAGCTTCTACCAAACCGCCTTGGTGCTGGGCCCGCTGATTTTAGCGGCACTATTGACGGGAGCCACCAATGTTTTGTTAAATAATGATTTCAATTTTGCCAATATTATCGCTTTGCCATTGCTATTGGGCTTGGGTATAGACAGCAGCATCCTGATTATGCACCGCTTACATTTTCACTTAAGTGCAGAAGAAAATCTATTGCAAAGCAGCACTACACGCGGCATCATTTTTAGCTCACTGACCACCTTATGCAGTTTTTCCAGCCTATCATTCACCCCGCATCAAGGCATGGCCAGCATGGGCTTGTTGTTGTCACTGGGCTTGTTATTCACCGTAATATGCTCTTTAGTGGTTTTACCCGCCTTTAGTGGTAAAAAGGTATAGCCACACGATGCCACAAGCAACTATTGGAGGCATCAGGCCAACAAACATCAATGCCAACTCAACAGAGGTACCGAATGTCTTTTAGCATCGCCGAACTTTTTGACCAACACAGCACCGACAAATTTGACCTGCACGAACAGTACCTTAACAACCAAATGGTCAGGGTGCTGAAAACCATCGGTTATGACCGCCATTATAAAAAAGCACTGGGTCAGTATTTATACGACCAAGAAGGCACTGAATACTTAGATTTGCTCAGTGGCTTTGGTGTGTTTGCCATAGGCCGCAACCATCCTACTGTTATCAGTGCCTTGAAGGAGACTTTGAGCTTAGAATTGCCCAACTTGGTGCAATTGGATGTATCGGTGTTGAGCGGCTTGCTGGCCCAAGCACTGTTAAAAACCACGCCGGAAAACATCAATAAAATGTTCTTCTGCAATTCCGGCACAGAAGCGGTTGAAGCCGCCATTAAATTTGCCCGCTATACCACCAAGCGCGAAAAAATTCTTTTTTGTGAACACGGCTATCATGGCTTGACCCTGGGGGCTCTGTCGCTGAATGGTGAAAACATTTTCCGCGAAGGTTTCGGACCGTTATTGCCAGGCTGTAGCGCCATCCCGTTTAATGATTTGGCAGCCTTGGAAGCCGCTTTAAGTAGTCATGATGTGGCTGCTTTTATTGTCGAACCCATCCAAGGCAAAGGCGTTAATGTGCCGACTGACGACTATTTGCCGGAAGTGCAGCGGCTATGCAAAAAATACGGCACCTTATTCGTTGCCGATGAAGTGCAAACCGGCTTGGGCCGTACCGGAAAATTCTGGGCCATTGACCATTGGGACGTACAGCCAGATATGATTTGTATGGCTAAAGCCTTGTCCGGTGGCTTTGTGCCGGTCGGCGGCGTGGCCATCACCGAAAAAATCATGGACACCGTTTATAACCGTATGGACCGCGCCGTTGTGCATGGCTCAACCTTCTCAAAAAACAATATGGCAATGGCGGCAGGCTTGGCTACGCTGCATGTGCTGGAAGAAGAAAAACTGGTTGAAAACAGCCTTAAGGTCGGCACGGATATTATTGACAGCCTCAACGCTATGAGTGGCCAATATGAATTCCTTAAAGAAGCACGCGGCAAAGGCATGATGATTGCAATTGAATTCCAAGCACCAAAAAGCCTGACCCTGAAAGCCGCTTGGATGATGTTGGAAGCCGCCAATAAAGGTTTGTTCTGCCAGATGATCACCATCCCATTGTTCAAGGAGCATCACATCCTTACCCAAGTTGCCGGGCACGGCATGAACGTGGTCAAGCTATTGCCACCATTGAACCTGACCCAACAAGACCGTGACCATATTGTCAACAGCTTTGACCAAGCCATTGCCGACACCCATCAAATACCTGGCTCAATTTGGGATTTGGGCAAAAACCTCGCCAGTCACGCACTAAAAGCCAAAAAAGGAAACTGACATGAAAAAATTGGCCTTATTGTTGTTGTGCTTTGCTTGCCAGCAGCCGCTAGTCCATGCCCATGCCGTGGTCACCGACCACTCGCTTAAAATCCAGCCCATCCATGCCAATACAGCCGAAACCGTCACGCTCAATTTCAACTCCAAAATTGAATTGGGCTTATCGCAAGTGTTTCTGGTCAGTACTGGCGATCAACTGTCGCCACTAGCCCTAAGCAAAGGCGAGCTACCCGGCCAAATGGCGATTGCCGTCCCCGCCTTATCACCCGGGGATTATGCCTTAAAAATGAAAGTGTTTGCCGCTGATGGCCATCTTACTGAAGATGTCATCCATTTCACTGTTAGCCCATAGGTTTTAATATGGCTGGTATTGCAGATTTTCTTGACTCGTTGATTGGCGGTTTCGCACTCATTTGTTACTGTTTTGCCTTAGGCAGCCTGTTTTGGGGGCTGTTCGTGCTACGCCCTTGGCATCGGAGTGTGGGCTATACGCCTGCGTTATTAGAACGCACTGTCAAACTCTTATACCTGGGCGGTTTTGCCTTGGCGGGTGCGCAAGCATTTAAAATTGTGCTGAAAATTTGGCTGATGGCGGCGGTTCTGCAAAAATGGCCATTCCCTGAATTTGCTGACACCACGCAATTTATCGGCGGTGTTATCCGTGCCACTTTAACCTTGGCTTTGGCGGGTTATTGTTATTTTGTCCTGAGTAAAAACCCTTACTCTAAGCAATGTTGGCAAACGGCTTGCCTAGTAGCGCTACCCATGGTCATTTCCGGTGCATGGCTAGTCCATGCCGCCGGACGTTTCGATAACCCAGCACCACTGATGGCGTTGACGGTCATCCATCAATTGGGGGCAGCGGCATGGATTGGCGGGGTATTCCATTTGGTCAATATTTGGCTAATGCGTAGCCAGCAACAAATCCCCGACCATTTATGGCCCACCCTGTTGAAGCGTTTTTCTATCTTCGGCATGATTTCAGTGGGGATCATTTTATCGACCGGCTTACCAATGGCTTTCCAGTATATTGACAGTTGGAACGGCTTTATCGGCACCGGTTACGGCAATTTGTTGACGGTCAAGATCATTTTGCTGGGCTTAGCATTAGGTCTGGCTTGGTTAAACAAAACCTCGGTGCAAACGTATTACCGTACCCACAACAGCCACACACTGACCCGTCGCCTGCCCTACTACATTGAAGCCGAATCGTTGGTGTTGGTCACTTTATTGTTCACCGCCGCCAGTTTGGCCTCGCAACCTCCGGCGATAGACATCCCTAACCTGACCGCAAGCTGGCAGGAAGTGGTCAATATGTTTGCACCGCAAATACCAAGGGTTGCCTCGCCTACCCACCAAGCCCTGATTGCCGGTGAAGCGGGCCGGGTAGCCATTATTGGGCAAGTGCCATCAGAAGCGGCAACCGCTTGGTCTGATTACAACCATAACATCGCCGGTATTTTTTTGACCAGCATGAGCTTTTTCGCGATGTTGTCGTATTTGCGATTGCCTGCTGCGCTGTCGGCTTTTGACCGTTATTTGGGCTATTGCACACGCTATTGGCCTATTGGCTTTGTCGGTTTGGGGATATTTTTGTTTTTCCGCAGTGATGCCGAAACGTGGCCATTGGGACCAATTGGCTTTTGGGAAAGCACCTTTAACAATGGCGAAGTGTTGCAGCACCGCATCGCGACTTTGCTAGTGTTTGTACTGGGCGTGTTGGAACTGATTGCGCGGATGCCCAAAAACCAAAACAGTTACTGGCCTTATTTTTTCCCTATTTTGGCTGCTTTTGGTGGCTTAATGCTACTGACCCATTCTCATGTGGGTTTCCAAGCGAAAAGTGCCTTTTTGATTCAGGTCGGGCATACCTTGATGGGCGTTTTCTCGCTGATACTGGCTTGCGGACGCTGGCTGGAATTGAAACTGGACAGCCCAGGCAAAAATATTGCAGGTTTTGTTTCGGTGGCGGCATTGTTCCAGATTGGTATTATTTTGATGTTCTATCGGGAGCCGTTGTATTAGCGGATGGGTAGGGCTGTAGCGCATTGGCAATAGCTTCGCTATGTAATTTATGATATTTAGGCAGGTTTGTTCTGTCTAAATTTCCAGCTTTTAGCCCATTAAGATGCTTATTGCGCAACAAACCCCCAATGCCAAGTGCAACATGTGCTTTACTATCGTGAAAATTTCATACCGTTCTAACGATATTTTGCAAAACAGGTAATATCGACATCATATAAACAGTTTATTTTGTGAGCCCCAAATCAGCTGGTGCTAACATTTTGACAAGTTTTTGCCAACCACAAGCTCAATGAGTGGTAGCCCTCCCGATTAGCCCCTTGCTTTATCTATTACCCTTTGCCCAATAAAATAAAGCTATTTTCAGTATGTAGAAATTAGCCAGCCTGTTAGCCCTTGCGACAATTTTTACAACTAAAACGCAAAGCAGTAAAGTCTATGGCATAATGGGCGGATTTTTTAATAACTACTATAAAACGAGGACAATCATGAGTTTATTTATCTCCGACGCAGTTGCAGCGGCAGCTCCTGCGGCACAGCAGCCCGGCATTGAAGGCATGTTGTTTCCAGTGGCCATTTTAGTGTTTTTTTATGTGCTGTTCATTCGTCCGCAAGCCAAACGCACCAAGGAAAAAAAGCTGATGACCGCTGCCCTCAATAAAGGTGTTGAAGTAGTCACTACGGGCGGTATTCTGGGTAAGGTGGCTGATTTGGATGATAATTTTGTCAAGATTGAAATATCAGAAAACACCTTTATTTTTGTGCAAAGGCACAATATTGAGACCATGCTACCTAAAGGCACGTTTAAGGCGGTCACTAAAAAAAGCAGCGCTGTCACGGCTGATACGCTGGTAAAGAAAAATTGATTGATAGGGCATCATAAATGGCGGCAGCAAGCGACCGCTCCGCCATTTTGTTGGAAGCAGCTTAAATTGTTGGAATAACCTAATGCAAAACCATTTCCCCCTCTGGAAAAACCTGATCATTCTTGGCGTTTTTTTTGTCTCGCTGATTTATGCGCTGCCCAGTTTGTACGGTGAAGACCCCTCTGTGCAGATATCATCGGTCAACAGCCAAAAACTGGGGTCTGATAAAGCCAATGAAATCGAGTTGGCGGTTAAAGCTGCTGGCGTAAGTGCCAAAGCACTTGAAGTGAACGACGAACAAGTTTTAGTGCGCCTTAACAATACCGACGACCAATTGAAAATTGCTGACTTGCTGCGCGAACAATTAGGCAAAAGCATGACTGTGGCGTTAAATCTGGCACCCACCACACCCGCTTGGTTGCGGGCCATTGGCGCCAAATCCATGTATTTGGGTCTGGACTTGCGCGGTGGCGTACACTTTCTGCTGGAAGTGGACATGGATGCTGCGGTCAGGCAAGCGGAAGAACGCTATGTCGATGATGTACGCGTGGCGTTGCGTAATGAAAAAATCCGTTATCTGGGTGTAGTAAAAGATGCGGGCTTTATTAAAGTCACGCTTAAGGGCCCTGAGGATAAAACCGCTTTATTAGCCTTGTTGGACAAAGACTTCCATTTGTCTTTGGATGTGAAAGAGCCGCCCGAACAAGACCAAGTCTGGCTAAAAATTTCTGAATATCAGGAAAAAGAAATCAGGAAATTGGCAGTCAGCCAAAATATGACCGCTTTACGTAATCGGGTCAATGAGCTGGGGGTTGCCGAGCCGGTTATTCAGCAACAAGGCGAGAACCGCATTGTGGTGCAGTTGCCGGGTGTGCAGGACACTACCCGCGCCAAAGAAATCTTGGGCACCACCGCGACCTTGGAATATCGCTTGGTGGATGTTGAACATGATGTGATGAAAGCCATTGAGGGTCACCCGCCGGTCAACAGCCGCTTGTATTATGACAAAAACGGCGGCCCTATTCTGTTGGACAAGCGCATTATTGTCACCGGCGACCAGATTGTCGATGCCTCTTCTGGTATGGATCAAGATGGCAGGGCGGCGGTGTTCATTTCGCTGGACGGCCCGGGCGCTGCAAAAATGGGCAAAGTGACCCAAACCAATGTCGGCAAGCCGATGGCGGTGGTGTTTATTGAGTACAGGGTTGAAACCAAACTGGTCAACGGTGAAAAAATACGCCATAAAGAAAAAGTGGAAAAAGTTATCAGCGTGGCCACTATCCAAGGTGTGTTCAGCAAGCGTTTCCAAACCACCGGTTTGGACAGCCCACAAGAAGCCCGTAATCTGTCACTGTTGTTGCGGGCGGGCGCGTTGGCCGCACCGGTTGATATTGTGGAAGAGCGCACTGTGGGCCCTAGCTTGGGTCAAGACAACATAAACAAAGGCTTTTTGTCGTTCATCGTCGGCTTTGGCTTGGTGGTGTTGTTTATGATGGTTTATTACAAGTTGTTTGGCATGATTGCCAATTTAGCTTTGGCTTTTAACGTGGTCATTGTGGTGTCAATCTTGTCCATGCTGCAAGCCACGCTCACCTTGCCGGGCATTGCCGGTATCATCCTCACCGTGGGCATGTCTGTTGATGCTAACGTATTGATTTTTGAGCGTATTAAAGAAGAGCTGCGGCACGGCAACGCACCTCAGACGAGTATTTTTATCGGCTATGAGAAAGCTTTTGCCACCATTCTTGATTCGCATGTCACCAATTTGGTGGTGGCTATTGTGCTGTTTGCCTTTGGCACCGGTTCGGTGAAAGGTTTTGCGGTCACCCTGATCATCGGTATTTTGTCATCGATGTTCACTGCCATCACCGGCACACGGATGATCATCAACTGGATTTATGGCAACCGTCGGGTTGAAAAATTGTCGATTTAGTTTGGTGTTTGCCAAGCTTTGGGCTTAATGCATTTATAAAGATCAAAATATGAAAACAACCACTATTAATTTTATAGGCAACCGCAACATTGCCATGGGCTTTTCTGGGATATTGATGGTGATTGCCATAGTGTCTTTGTTTAGCAAAGGCTTGCTGATGGGCATCGATTTCACGGGCGGCACGTTGATTGAAGTGGGTTATTCCCAGCCCGCCGACTTGACCGCACTACGCAAGACGTTGGATGACAATGGCTTTAATGATGCCACCGTGCAAAACTTCGGCACATCCAAAGATGTGCTGATACGCTTGAAACTGCAAGAAGGTGTCAGCAGTGCCGACTTGAGCGTGGGCGTGTTGGATGCCATCAATAAAAATGTCAGCGAACCAGCCAAATTGCGCCGGGTGGAATTTGTCGGCCCGCAAGTGGGTGACGATTTGGCTCAAGATGGTTTTTTGGCATTGCTGTATTCAAGCATCGGTATCTTGGTTTATGTGGCTTGGCGGTTTGAATGGAAATTTTCTGTCGGTGCGATTATTGCGACTTTCCATGACGTGATTGTGACCTTGGGGGTATTTTCCATTTTTGGTCTGGAGTTTGACTTGACCGTTCTGGCGGCGATTTTAGCCTTGATCGGCTACTCGCTAAACGACACCATTGTGGTCTACGACCGTATCCGCGAAAATTTCCGGTTGCTGAGAAAAACCAGCACCGAAGATATTATGAACATTTCCATCAACGAAACGCTAAGCCGTACCATCATGACTTCGTTAACGGTCATTTTGGTATTGTCGGCCCTGTTTTTCTTGGGTGGTGAAGTGATCCATAACTTCTCGTTAGCCTTGTTGTTCGGTGTGTTTTTTGGCACCTACTCATCCATCTTTATCGCTAGCCCGATGTCATTGATTCTAGGCATCAGCCCCGAAGACCTGATGGTGCCCATCAAAGAAGGTGCTGATATTGACACGATGCCTTAACCGGACACCCGCCTAGTTTCTTGATTAGGCCGTGCATCAGCTATAATAGACTCTTTTACCTTAACCCTATCTAATCGGAGACAAACCCTCATGGCAATCGAACGTACTTTTTCTATCATTAAACCTGATGCCGTCGCCAAAAACGTTATCGGCGAAATTTACAGCCGTTTTGAAAAAAATGGCTTGCAAGTGGTTGCGGCAAAAATGTTGCATTTGACAAAAGCCCAAGCCGAAGGCTTTTATGCCGAACACAGCGAACGCGGATTTTTTAATGATTTGGTGGCGTTCATGATCTCTGGCCCAGTCATCATGCAAGTGTTGGAAGGCGAAAACGCAGTATTGAAGCACCGCGAAATTATGGGTGCAACTAACCCAAAAGAAGCCGCTGCTGGCACTATCCGCGCTGATTTTGCCGTCAGCATCGATGAAAATGCCGTACACGGCTCCGATGCATTAGCGACGGCTGAGCGTGAAATTGCTTATTTTTTCTCTGCTGAAGAAATCTGTGCCAGAACCCGTTAAGCCTAACGCCATTAACCTGCTGGACTTCGACAGAAAAGGCCTAGCGGCTTTTTTTGTCGGGATGGGCGAAAAGCCTTTCCGGGCCACGCAATTGCTGAAATGGATTTATCAGGAAGGTATCGAAGATTTCGATCTGATGACCAACCTCAGTAAACCGTTACGCGCTTATCTGAAGGAACATTGCTGTATTGCCACGCCAGAAATTGTGGTGGAGCAAATCGCCAGTGATGGCACACGCAAATGGGTGTTGCAAACTAGCTGCGGCAATCGTGTGGAAACGGTGTTTATCCCTGAAGAAAGCCGTGGCACTTTATGCGTGTCCTCGCAAATTGGCTGTGCGCTGGCCTGTACGTTTTGCTCCACGGCCCAACAAGGTTTTAACCGCAATTTGACCACCGCTGAAATTATCGGGCAGGTTTATGCCGCGCAAAACCGCTTGGGCAAGGCGGGAAAGATTACTAATGTTGTCATGATGGGCATGGGTGAACCGTTGCTGAATTTTGATAATGTGGTGGCGGCTATGAACCTGATGATGGATGACTTCAGTTTTGGGCTGTCCAAACGGCGGGTCACCATCAGCACCTCAGGCGTAGTACCGGCCATGTATCGGTTGACTGAAGTCTGCGATGTCAGCCTTGCAGTTTCTTTACATGCGGTCACGGATGAACTGCGTGACGAATTGGTGCCCATCAACAAAAAATACCCCTTAAAAGAATTGATGGAAGCTTGCCGCGAGAACGCCAAATTGGCACCGCGCCGCACTGTGACTTTTGAATATGTAATGCTAGATGGCATTAACGATTCCCTGACCGATGCACACGGCTTGGTCAAATTGCTGGAAACCGTACCGGCAAAAATTAATCTGATACCGTTCAACCCCTTCCCTAACTCGCCTTACCGTTGTTCCAGCAATAACCGCATCAACCAGTTTAAAACTTTATTGAATGATGCCGGTATTGTAACGACTGTACGCAAAACCCGGGGAGAAGATATTGACGCGGCTTGTGGGCAACTGGTAGGGCAAGTGCAAGACAAAAGCCGTAGGCATCTTAAATTACAATTACAAACACCAGAACAGAACGGGGCGGCACAACCATCCGCTTAATAGGCAAGTGCAAGCCTCTGCTGATGCCCAGAAGGCCAAGCCATTTGGCACGGCACTGCTTTAACATTGAATAAATTTTATGGCCAATAACATTCAAGCAATTCGCGGGATGCACGATGTGCTGCCCGAGCAAACACCCTTATGGCAATATGCAGAACAGCTCATCCGTGAGGTGCTGGGCGGCTACGGTTATAGCGAAATCCGTATGCCTATTGTTGAAAAAACCGAATTGTTCAAACGCTCCATTGGTGAAGTCACCGATATAGTTGAAAAAGAAATGTACACGTTCGAAGACCGCAATGGTGATTCATTGACCTTGCGGCCTGAAGGCACAGCCGGTTGTCTTAGGGCTTGCCTTGAACACGGCTTGCTGAACGGACAAGTGCACCGTCTTTGGTATTATGGCCCAATGTACCGGCATGAACGTCCGCAAAAAGGCCGTTATCGCCAATTTATCCAGTTGGGCGTGGAAACTTACGGCATGGCTGGCCCTGATATTGATGCCGAATTGATCATACTGATGGACAGGCTATGGAAACGCCTTGGCATTCGCGATAAAGTGAGCTTGCAACTCAATTCGCTGGGCACCACGGCAGAACGGTTAATTTATCGCGAGCAGTTAGTGGTTTATTTTCAGGCGCATATCAGTCAACTGGATGAAGACAGCCTGCGCCGTTTACAAACCAACCCATTACGCATTTTAGACACTAAAAATCCGGCAATGGCAGAACTGGTCGCCAACGCCCCTGCCTTGATGGATTATTTGGGCGAAGATAGCCGCCAGCATTTCCAAAGCATCACCGCCCAGCTTGACCGCTTGGGCACAGCGTATGCCATTAACCTGCGTTTGGTGCGGGGCTTGGATTATTACGGCAAAACAGTGTTTGAATGGGTGACTGACGAACTGGGTTCGCAAGGCACGGTCTGTGCCGGTGGACGTTATGACGGACTGATCGAACAACTGGGGGGCAAAGCCAGCCACGCGGTCGGTTTTGCTATGGGCATTGAACGGCTATTGGCCTTGATGGAAACGGCAGGCAGTTATCCGCTCGCCAAACCGGTTGACGTGTTCATGATTCGGGTGGGTGAAGCCGCTGAAGCGGCTGGGATGCTGTTTGCCGAACAACTTAGGGATGCCCTGCCCTCGCTAAAATTACAAGTCAATTGTGGCGGCGGTAGTTTTAAGAGCCAATTTAAAAAAGCTGACAAAAGCGGTGCTGATTTTGCGCTGATTTTAGGGGATGACGAAGCCGAACAAGGCATTATTGGCTGTAAGCCATTGCGTACCGAATCGCCCCAGCAATCCTTTAACTTAAGCCAAACAATTGGGTTTTTAGGTGATTATTTAAAAAATCGTGTGTACTAAAGGCACTGCCTTACACCGATGCCAGACAGATAATGCCACATCAATGTATTTAGCCAACAAACAAGAGAAATAGCGTGGAAATTTACGAAACCGAAGAAGAACAACTTGAAGCCTTAAAACGCTGGTGGAAAAATAATGGCACCGCCTCCATCGTCGGCTTTGTGCTGGGCATCGCCATTATTCTAGGCAACAATTATTGGCAGGCCTACCAAAAAGAGCAATTGCAACTGGCATCCAACCTTTATGTTGATCTCAGTAAAGCGGTGGCGGCTAACAATAAGGACAGTGTTGAAAAATTGGCCGCACGTTTGCAAGCCGAATTTGCCGACACCCATTACGCTGCCTACGGTGAGTTGATGCTGGCAAAATTTAAAGTGGATCAAAGCGACAAGGCAGCCGCCAAGAAAATCCTGGAACACCTGACCAGCTTGGCTGACAAGGAAATAAGCAATATCGCCACCATCCGGCTCGTGCGCCTAATGATGACTGACAAAGAATTCGAACAAGGGCTTAAACGGGTCAACAATGTCGATCCTGCCAGCAGCAGCCATTTCGCCAATGAATACGATGAACTGGTGGGTGACTTATATAGCGCCCTTAACCGCCCTGAGCAGGCGCGGACATCTTATTTGAAAGCCCAGCAAAATGGCCACCAATCGCCTTTGCTGCAAACCAAAATAGACGACCTGACCCCGCCTGAAAAAACCGGCCCTAAAAAATAATGCGCACACTCATTGCACTTATGCTGACCTGGGCATTAGCAGGTTGTGCCGCCGTGGACACTGTTGGCGAGACTTTTTCCGGCATATCCGATTATTTCAGCGGTGGCGAAGACAATGCCGAGCCTCCCAAAGCTTTAGTGGAATACCCCCCCGAGCTTAAAATTGAAGCCGTGTGGAAAGAATCCGTAGGCGTAGGTGCTGAAGACCTAAACTTAAAGCTTGTCCCTGCACTCATTAGCGGCAGGATAGTCGCCGCTGACCATAAGGGCTTGGTAGAAGCCCACGATGCCGCCACTGGTAAATTATTATGGGAAAAGGAAACAGACGCGCATTTGTCCGGCGGGCCAGGCGCCACTAACGGCACGGTCGTGCTGGGCAGCAGTGATGCCGAAGTGTTTGCATTGAACATTGACAACGGCACGCAATTATGGAAAACAGCCGTAACCAGCGAAGTGCTGGCCTGTCCGGTCATTGCTGATAACGTAGTGATTGTACGCACCACTGATGGCGCAATGACGGCTTTGAATGAAAAAACCGGTGCCAAATTATGGAGCTACGAAGTCAATGTGCCTGCCCTGAGCATTCGCGGCACTGGCGCACCGGTCATCGTTGAAAAAAACCTGATCAGCGGCAATGATAACGGCAAGCTGATCGCCTTGCGCTTGGATAATGGCAAATTTGTTTGGGAAGCCAGCGTTGCCGTGCCGCAAGGACGTTCCGAAGTGGAACGGCTGGTCGATTTGGATGTGGACTTGCTGGAAGCGACAGGTGTGATTTATGTCAGCAGTTATCGGGGCGGTGCCAGTGCGGTATCGGCGCAGGATGGCGAAGTGTTGTGGCGTAATGAAAACATCAACTCGTATACGGGCTTGTCCGCTGATTGGCGCAACCTTTACCTGTCCGATGCACAGGGCGATGTGTATCAACTTGACAAACGCAGTGGTGCATCATTATGGAAGCAAAGCGATTTGCATAACCGCCGTTTAAGCGCACCTGCCGTCTACGATAATTATGTGGTGGTCGGCGATTTTGAAGGCTATGTGCATTGGCTGTCGGTCAGCGATGGCAGACAAATGGCCCGCTTTAAAGTGACCGATAGCCCCATTGACACCAAACCGTTAGTCGTTAGCGACACTGTGTATGTATACGCAAAAGACGGCACCCTCACCGCATTAAAAGCCCGTTTCCCTTAAAGAGAGCCTATGTTACCCGTAATTGCCCTGGTCGGGCGTCCGAATGTCGGCAAATCCACCTTGTTTAATTTCCTGACCCGCAGCCGTGAAGCACTGGTTGCCGATTTGCCCGGACTCACCCGCGACCGCCAATACGGACGCGTCAAAATTGGTAAAATACCTTATATCGTGGTCGATACTGGCGGTATTGCCGATAATGCCGAGGGCATTGAAGGGGTATCCAAAAAACAAGTGGAAAAGGCACTGGAAGAGGCTGATGTCATTTGCTTTATGGTCGATGCCCGTGAAGGCTTAAGCACTTCTGACTATGTTATAGCGGAAAACTTACGAAAACTGGCCAAACCGGTGATCTTAATCACCAATAAAGTCGATGGTCTTGATGCCAACTTTGCCGCCAATGATTTTTATGCCCTGGCTTTAGGCGAACCCGTACAAGTCGCCGCTTCGCACGGACGTGGCGTACCTGAGCTACTGGAGCGTGTGGCGGAACTGTTGCCATCGGTCATGATACCAGAGCCTGATAACAGCAAAGGCATCGCCATTGCCGTTGTCGGTAGACCCAATGTGGGCAAGTCAACCTTAGTGAACCGGCTATTGGGCGAAGAGCGTGTGATTGTATTCGACCAACCGGGCACGACCCGTGACAGCATTTATATTCCGTTTGAGCGCAATGGCAAGCAATTCACGCTGATTGATACCGCCGGGATGCGCCGCCGCTCAAAAATTGCCGAAACCATCGAAAAATTCAGCGTCATCAAGTCCATGCAGGCCATTGACAAAGCCCAAGTGGTGATTTACCTGATTGATGCCAGCGAAGGCGTGACCGACCAAGATGCCCACTTGCTAGGACAAGTCTTGGAAGCGGGACGGGCTTTGATTATTGGCCTGAACAAATGGGACGGCTTGGATACCTCGCAACGCGAAACGGTCAAACGGCAACTGGAAGTCAAACTGTCGTTTTTGGAATTCGCCGAGAAACACCCCATTTCTGCCTTGCACGGCAGCGGTGTCGGCAAGTTGTTCGATGTGGTGCACAAACTGTACGAATCGGCTATGGTCAACATGTCCACGCCTATTTTGACACGCATCTTAAAAGAAGCCACCGATGCCCATCAGCCGCCCTTAGTCAATAACCGCCGTATCAAACTCAAATATGCCCACCAGGGCGGCCGTAATCCGCCTGTGATCGTTATCCACGGCGTGCAAACGGATGCCTTGGCGTTGTCCTACAAACGTTATTTGATGAACTATTTCCGCGAAAAACTGAAATTGTCCGGCACACCTATCCGCTTGGAGTTTAAATCGCCTGTCAACCCGTTTCAGGGGCAAAAAAACAAACTGACCGATTGGCAAGTGAAAAAGCGCGAACGTTTGATGAAACGCATCAAAGACAAAAAATAGCCCTTAGTGTGGGGCATAACAGCAATAAAAAACATCGCTTTAAATGGCAATTATCACCTTCCAAGGCCACCCCGTGCAAACCAGTGGCGACTTGCCTGCTATTGGCACTAAAGCCCCAGATTTTAAGCTAGTTGGCAGCAAACTGACGGATATAAGCCTAGCCGATTATGCGGGCAAAAAAAAGCTGCTCAGCATCGTGACAAGCTTGGACAGCCCCACCTGTGCAGCCTCTGCGCTGCGCTTCAACGAAAAAGCCGCGCAACTGCCCAATACCGTAGTGTTGGTCATTTCCGCCGATTTGCCGTTTGCCCAATGCCGCTTTTGCAGCCACGAAGGCATCCAGCACATTACCACCTTATCTTCGTTCCGCTCCCGCTTTGCTGAAGATTATGGTGTCGGCTTACAAGATGGCCTGTTGGCAGGGCTAACTGCACGGGCGATTGTCATCTTGGATGAAAACGACCAGGTGCTGTACACCGAACTGGTTGGCGAATTGGCTGATGAGCCTGATTATGAAAGTGCTTTGGGGGGTTGTCGTGAAGCATCAATTAATGCATCATTCATTTAAATTACACTCATTAGGAAGCAAAATGGCAAAACTCAGCTTTATATCAGATGCAGACCTAATGATTACAGTGCAACACTTGCTCAGTATCGCTGCCAAAGCACGCCAAAAAGCCGATAAGGATTTTGAGCGGAACGTCATTGATCCTTTTGCAGTGCTATTTGAAATGTCCGGCTTCGAAACGGACAGTGCAACCTGGTTAGCAGGAGAAAAAAATCGACAAGCCCAAAAATCACTTCAGAATCATGTAGGCACTTTTCATCAATCAATTTTAGGACTGGTACAAGGATGGCAAAACTTAGGTACAGGTCGTGTAGTTGATGTCATTAACAAAGAACAAAGAATCATTGCCGAAGTTAAGAACAAACACAATACGGTCAAAGGCTCGGATAAAGTGAAGGTTTACGACATATTGGAATCTTTGGTGATGCCTAAAGGTCAGCAATACAAAGACTTTACAGCCTACTATGTTGAAATTATACCTAAATCGGGAATGAGGTATGACAAACCTTTCACGCCTTCAGACAGTGCTAAAGGCCAAGTTCGTCGAGACAATCCACTTATCAGGCAGATTGATGGTTACAGTTTTTACTCATTGGCAACTGGAGAACCCAATGCATTGGAACAATTATTCGATGTATTGCCCGAAGTAATTGAATCGTGTTCCAATTACCATTTTAATGATATGGTATTTGCAAAGGATTTTTTTGATAAAGCATTTTTTTCATCATAAACAGCTAAATTCATCAAAAACAGGCATTTCAAAATACTCCGTACTGCCACTTAACCATGCCTGTAAGTGTTGCAGCGTAGCCTCCCGGCATTTTTTCTTTAGGCCGCATTCCCAAACAATCGCCGCCCGCCAACCTAGCGTTTTTAGCTGGTATAGCACTTTTTGGTCACGCGCCACATTACGGGCAAATTTATCTTGCCAAAAATCCGTATGGGTCTTGGGCAAATGGGCAGCCGCACAACCTTCATGCTGATGCCAAAAGCAGCCATTAATAAAAATGACTGCGTGATATTTCTTCAACACCAAATCTGGTGAACCCGGCAGTTTTTTATTATGCAGCCTAAAACGAAAGCCTTGATGGTGCAGTGCCGACCGCACCCATTTTTCTGGACGGGTATTTTTACTGCGAATGGCGGCCATCGTTCTTGAACGGGCTGCTGAGTCGATGCGATCAGCCATTACACTGGGCAATCAAATGGCTAAAACAACGTTGTTTGTTTATAATGATAACCATGTATAAGCTTGTTTAAGGTTGGTTATGTATTCTGTTGCTCAAGTTGCCGATATGCTGGGCGTTTCAAAAGAGACTTTACGCCGCTGGGACAATAGCGGCAAGCTCCAGTCCCTCAGGCATCCCATCAATAATTATCGGTTTTATAACAAAGAGCAACTGCGCCAATTCGAAGTACTGAATTTTATTTTTAATGATAGCGCGCGACCCGACATCAAACCCGATCGCGCTTATAAAACCATCGAGCTGTTCGCTGGGGCTGGCGGTTTAGCCATCGGGCTAGAGCAAGCAGGCCTGGATACCGTCTTATTGAATGAACTGGATAAGAATGCCTGCGCCACGCTCAGTACTAACCGTCCGCACTGGCATGTTAGCTGCGGCGACATTGCCCTGTTGGACTTCACGCCCTATAAAAATCAAGTCGATGTGGTCACAGGCGGCTTCCCTTGCCAAGCATTCAGCTATGCGGGCAAAAAAATGGGCTTCGATGATGCACGGGGCACTCTATTTTATCAGTTTGCCCGTGCCGTTAAAGAAACCAACCCTACGCTTTTTATGGCGGAGAATGTGCGGGGCTTACAAAGCCATGACCAAGGCAGAACCTTGGCCAATATCCGCTCGGTGATTGACGAGTTGGGTTATGCTTTGCTGGAACCGCATGTGATGAAAGCGCTTTTTTACCGTGTCCCGCAAAAGCGTGAACGTCTTTTGCTGGTCGGTATCCGTAAAGATTTACTGGGGTTGGCTGAATTCCACTGGCCCCGCCCGTACCAAAAAATCTATACCCTTAAAGATGCATTGAAAGCGGGTGATTTGTTTACTTGCAATGTGCCTTTCTCTGAAGGGCAAACCTATCCCAGCAAAAAAGCAGCTATTATGGCGCAAGTGCCTCCAGGTGGTTATTGGCGTGACCTGCCGGAAGCTGTGCAAAAAGACTATATGCTGAAAAGTTATTATCTGGGCGGCGGCAAGACGGGCATGGCGCGGCGGATGCATTGGGATGAGCCGTGCCTGACCCTGACGTGTGCGCCTGCACAAAAGCAGACAGAGCGTTGCCACCCCGAAGCCACTCGGCCTTTTACGGTACGGGAATACGCCCGCATCCAAACCTTTCCGGATACTTGGCAATTTAAAGGCCCGCTAACCTCCCAATATAAACAAATTGGCAATGCTGTGCCGGTTAATATGGCTTATGAGCTGGGTTTGTCGGTGGTGGATTTTCTCAACCGGCTTTATGCAAAAAAGGCTATCGAGCCCGCTAATGTATCCCATTAGCCAGTGTGGCAAATGAAGGGGGTAAAACTGATGACTCCCAATACACCTAGCACGCTTATGTTTAAACAAGAAAATGTAACCCATTTACAGTTAAATGAACAATCCAGATAACGTTGCAATAGCTATTCAAGCAGTCATTAAGACATTAATGAACCGGGTGATGGATAAGGTATTGAATGAAGACCCTTTCATCAAAGAAAAGCACCATTCGCAAAAGCCCTTATACGCTGCCTTGGTGCCAGATGAGATATTCAAGGGCTCTCATTTTGAACGGCGCTTTGTCACACCATTTGGTCATGTTTGGGAAAAACTTGCCCAAGTTGTTGCTAAAGAAGCTCATGGCGAATGTACTATCGGCCACTCGATTACTGGTAATATCAGGGAGGAACGTCTCAGGAGAATTCAAGAGACATTAAACAAACTGGAACATAATCAGAAAGGTCAACAAAAAGTATCGCCTGATTGGCAAGCAGAGTTGGCTTATGTTAATGCGGGTGGTGGGCATCCGATACCTGTCACCGTTGTTTGTGATTTGTTTATCCGAAACACAACAACAGATCAATGTTACGCTTTCGAATTAAAGGGCCTTTGCCAAATAGCGACCAAACTAAAGTCAGCAAAGAAAAAATGTTCAAATTATTGGCAATGGAACCACTAAGCGTGGCAGACGCTTTTTACGCCCTGCCCTATAACCCCTACGGAGCAAATAAACAAGATTATCAGTGGGCTTTTCCTAAACGCTGGTTCAACATGTGTTCCGACCCTTGCGTTTTGATTGGCAATGAGTTTTGGGACTTTATTGGCGGTACCGGCACATATACCCAGTTTGTCTGTGAAGTCAACTTGCTCGGCAAAGAATATAGAGAACGTATTTACCGCGAGTTTTTGGGTTTGGAACCACCGCCCGATACGGAAGACTTTTTTCTCAAATAACTGATTATGAAGCCTAATAACCAATTTACTTTTATTGACCTGTTCTCCGGTATAGGCGGATTCCGCATAGCATTAAACAACTTAGGCGGACATTGCCTCGGTTTCAGTGAAATTGACAATGATGCCATCAACACTTATTGCGAAAACTTTAGCGAAGCCCCCCTGCAGAATCTAGGCGACATCAAAAAAATAAAAGCATTACCCGCCCATGACATTTTAACGGCTGGTGTACCTTGCCAAAGCTGGTCAATTGCCGGAAAAAATTTAGGTTTTGATGATGATCGCGGACAATTGTGGAATGACACCTTGTATCTGCTCAATCAAACCCGCCCCAACGCTTTTATCTTTGAAAATGTCAAAGGCCTGGCTGATCCCAGAAACCAAACCGCACTTGCCTACATCTTGGCCCGTATTGCCTCGGCAGGTTATTTTGCCCGCCATTATGTGTTGAACTCATCTGATTATGGCGTGCCGCAAGATAGGGTAAGGGTGTACATCATTGGTTTTAGGAATGCCGATTATCTACATAAATTCCGCTTGCCCACACCGCATAAAAGCCATTTAAAGCTAGCTGATATCCTACAAAATTGTGACGTGACCAGTCCATTGGCACTGAATTTAGGTGAAACAACCGATATATTTAATGATGATGTAACCGATAAAAAACGTTACCGCAAAAGCACAGGAATGAATGACTTTTTTCTGTTCAACGACATCCGCAACGGCCCCACCACTATCCACTCATGGGATTTATTGGCCACCACGGAAAGGCAGCAGCAAATCTGCCACTTGTTGCTTAGCAATCGCCGTAATCGCCTTTATGGCAGGCTAGACGGCAATCCTTTATCACTGGCACATTTTAAATCGCTGGACAGCTCTATTGAACTGGCTGAGTTGGAAGCGTTGGTGGACTTAGGTATTTTCAAAAAGGTATCCTACACATTTACTGTCCATGCCTATGATAGTGGCGGCTTGGATGCCAACGAACTAACGATACTTGCACAAACCCGGCATGGGGAAATCACTTTAGACGCTTTGAAAGATTGTCTGGAGATAAAAAAATTCCGCATTGCACTGGAAAAAATACTGGCCTCACTCATAGACAAAAAAGTATTGGCATGTTCTGAAATTCGCTACGAGTTTCGCTATACTAAAATAAGTACGGGCATTGAAGGGATCAACCGTGTATTTTTGCCTAAGTCGGAAACGTTTCCGACTTTAGTAGCCAGTGATGCCAACGATTTTGTTGCCCTTAAAAATATTAATGCGGACAATGACTGCGATTATAAGAAAAAATTCTTAAACGAAATATTCCATAAACAATTGTTCCGCAAAATTACTAAAGAAGAAGCGTGTTTAATCCAAGGTTTTCCAAAAAATTTTCGGCTACCTGAAACGCGAGGCCGATGGATGAAGCTGTTGGGCAATAGCGTTTCAGCTCCCGTCATTGAACAGCTAGGCCAAGCCATTTTGTCTACTGGATGCATTGAAGGGTTAGAATCAGCACCGACCTATCCAACCTACTACGATAAGCCATTAAATGGAATTTTTGCCAACGGATAATTTAAAAGAGTCAAAGCAGACCGGAGAAGCTTGGGCTGATGCCTAATTGGGCATGATGAAATGCTAATTTAATTGAAAAATTATTTATCAACAGCCCGTCAAAGATAAAAATATATATTATTCACCCATATTTCTAGCCACTGCCAATTGAATGCATATTATGAACATTAAATTATCAAACACCACCCTGCTAATAATTTTCAGTTTATTGCCCATTATTTTCGCACTCTCATTTTTCCAAGACCCGCTTTATTATAACAACCAAAATACTTACTTTGCACATGGTTTGGCGGGCACGGGATTTTTGAATAATGATTGGTTTATCAACACAACTGATCCGTTTCCTGTCTTTAGCGGTTTAGTGAAGGTTGTCGCGATGACGCTTGGTGAAAGTGGGTTTCATTTTATTTACCTGATTATTTTAGCAATATTTGCATACAGCATATTGGGTATTGCCGCGATAATATACGGTTTTAAAAAAACTGGCTTGCAGTATTGGTTGCTGTTTATAATCACTACAGCCATTTACTCAGGTTTGGTAGCAAAAATCCATTATTTGTTTTCTGCTGACGGGCCGTTGACTACCGGCGTGGCTATGCAAAGCGTGTTAAGCTCAAATTTCCAGCCTTCGTCGTTTGGGGTTTTCATTTTATTGTCAATCTACCTGTTCCTACGTGATAAACCCATCCTTGCGATTATTTGCCTAGCCATTGCCCCCTCTTTCCATTCCACCTATTTGCTATGCTCTGCTGCAGTGACTATTGCTTATGTTCTAATAACCTACAACAAAACGAAAGATTATAGGAAGGCATTGTTTTTAGGGGTGTTGTCTTTGGTGTTGGTGCTGCCTATAGTAAGTTATAACCTTGTCAACTTTAGCCCAACCACCCCGGAATCTAGCCATCAGGCGCAAAGCATTCTTGTTGATAGCAGAATTCCCCATCATGCGAAAATTTCCCAGTGGTTTGACAAGTGGTCTTTTTTTAGAATAGCACTCAGTGTCACGGCACTTTATTTGGTCAGGAAAAGCCAACTTTTCTTGATTATATTAGTGCCTTTGATTACTGCTGTAGGCTTGTCGCTTGTGCAATTGGCAACCAAAAATTATGGCTTGGCGTTGCTGTTTCCTTGGCGGATTTCAGTTCTTTTAGTCCCTATTGCCAGTATTATTGTGCTTGCTGGTACGCTCTCATTTATTTTTAAACGGCTTGACGGCATAACCGCCAAAAACGGCGACATGATCAGGCTGGCTTTAATAGTGCCAATACTATTGATGGGTGTGTTTGGCATACGCCAATTTATGACGCTGATGAGCTTGCCCAGGTCTGGTGTAAACCCTATGTCCACTTTTATTGCCAGTATTGCACAAGGACAAGATACTTTTTTAGCCCCAATAGAGTTGGGTACGCTTCGGTTGGCGGCAAGGGTCCCGGTATTTGTGGATTATAAATCACACCCTTATAAGGACACTGAATTCCTTGAATGGTTTGATAGGATCAACATCAGCAAAAACATTTACGACCCCAACCATCTGGATAATGCCTGCAATGCATTGACTGATATTGCTAAAAAATACGCCATTACCGATGTGGTTTGGCCGACAAGCCATCCCATCCAAAACTGCACGCTATTGCATGAAATTTACCAAGACCCTGATTATGTGGTTTATGCGCTGAGCAAAAGCTGAACAGCCCGATGTTTGCCCACGCTGGCTGTTGTGTGGGCTTGATTAGCTAGCATTCCGTGTCTGCTGAACTATCCTGAAACCACCGTAATTTGTCATGTAGGCTAACTACTGTGCCGATAATGACCAGCGTCGGTGCTTTCACCTCTTGGGCGGACACTTTAGCTGGCAGCGTTGCCAAGGTGCCGGTAATGACCCGTTGCAGCCGGGTGGTGCCTTGCTGGATTAAGGCAATGGGCAAATCGTGTGGGCTGCCGTGGGCGATCAATTCCGCGCAGATTTTTTCCAGACCCACCAGCCCCATATAAACCACCACAGTCTGGTTGGGGGATGCCAGTTGTGTCCAGTTTAAATTGATATCGCCCTCTTTAAGGTGTCCCGTGACAAACACACAGGATTGCGCATGGTCACGGTGCGTTAACGGAATACCGGCATAGCTGGCGCAACCTGAGGCGGCGGTGATGCCCGGTACGACTTGAAAGGCAATGCCTTGCTGCATAAGGGTTTCAATTTCTTCGCCGCCGCGTCCAAAAATGAACGGGTCGCCACCTTTCAGCCGTGCCACCCGTTTACCCGCCTTGGCAAGCTTAGCCAGTAACGCGTTAATATCTTCTTGAGGCAAAGCATGGTCTTGGCGCTGTTTGCCAACGTATATTTTTTGCGCATCACGCCGCGCCAAGTCCAAAATTTCTGGTGACACCAAGCGGTCATATACAACAACATCGGCTTGTTGCATCAAACGTAAGGCGCGAAAAGTCAACAAATCGGCGGCCCCGGGGCCGGCACCAATCAAATACACTTCACCTTCACCTTCACCTTCACCTTCACCTTCAGCTTCAGCTTTTGGGTCTTGGTCTAGTTTGGCTAGCAATTGTTGCTCGGCTTTTTGCAAATTGCCAGAAAACACACTTTCAGCCACAGAGCCTTGTAAAATATCTTCCCAGAAGATGCGCCGCTGTTCGGGCTGGCTAATCCGTGTTTTAACCAATCCTCGGCATTTTTCCGCCAGTTGCGCCAGATGCCCATAGCCGGGCGGGATAAGCGTTTCCAGCTTGGCGCGTAACAGCCGGGCCAATACTGGCGCTGCACCGCCAGACGTGACGGCGGCAATAATGGGAGAGCGGTCGACTATTGCCGGAAAAATAAAACTGCACAGCGCGGGGCTATCGACCACGTTGACCAAAATACCCTGTTGCTGAGCGCTCGCTGCCACTAATTCATTAGTGGCGGGATTGTTGGTTGCTGAAATGACCAGCTTGAACCCTTCAACATCGCTGGGGGTAAAATTTTTTTGTACAATTGTTAAACCTAAAGGGGTTTGGATACGCAAAACCGGCTCTTTTACGGTTTGTGCCAGCACGGTAATATCCGCACCTGCCCGCGCCAGCAGGTCTATTTTGCGGGCGGCAATTTCGCCAGCACCAACCACGAGGCAAGCCTGACCTTGCAATTTTACAAAAATAGGGAAATATTGCATCGCTCAAACAAGGTGTAAGTGATAATGGATGGTATTATTATAATGACTTGTTACAAAATGGTATTAGAACATGACTGAATTTAAGCTGGAAGTTGATGCCAGCGGCCTAAATTGCCCTTTGCCGCTACTACGGCTTAAAAAAGCTTTGATGGAAGTGCAAAGCGGTGATGTAGTCAAAATCATCGCCACCGATCCGGCCGCGCATTTGGATTTTGGTGTGTATGTTGACCAAGCCGGGCACAGCATGATAGATTTGGTACGGCAAGACACTAGGCAAGTGTTCTATGTCCTAAAAAAATAAGCCCTCTTTGACCTTTAGCAGGGCTTGCTTTGTTGTAAAACAGTTTCCCCCCCCACTTGTAACTGCGTACCACCATGTCATTATTAGCGTCCATTGTTAAATTGCCCCCACTGCCCGCCTTGACCCTAGCGGGTTGCCTTCTGCTCCCTGGCTGCATGACGGTAGGACACCCGTTCCCATCTGGGCAAGTATCTGTGATCCATATCGGCGAAACTAGCCAGAATGATATTTATACCAGTTTTGGCACACCGTGGCGCACTGGCCTTGACAATGGCTTTAAGACTTGGACTTATGGCGACTACACCTACAATATGATAGGCGAAAGCAGCAGTGAAGACTTGATCATTAAGTTTGACAAACGTAACATTGTTTCTGCATTCACTTACAATACCAGCAAACGATCAAAGTAACTTGTAAAGTCCCACCTGATGCCAATCCGCTTGCAATCCGGCTCGGTTAATTCCGTCAAGCGGATGGCTTTTGATTATCCTGCCAAGGCGCCACTTTAAACAACAGCAACATGCCTGGCACGGCGGCGGCAAAGCAGCACAGAAAAAAATTGCTCCAGCCAATGGATGCCACTATATAACCTGTTGCGGCATTGGCAAAGGTGCGCGGCACGGCGGCAAGGCTGGTGAATAAGGCAAATTGTGTCGCCGTATAAAGCGGATGGGTGTTATGGGCGATAAACGCCACAAAAGCGGCCGTCCCTAAACCCACCCCTAAAGCCTCCATAGCAATCACCACCGCCAACCAAAATAAGCTATGGCCCACCCAAGCCAGCCAAGCAAAGCCCAAAATAGCCAGCATCTGCACCCCACCAAACAACCATAGCGCACGGTTAATACCTAGCCTTAGCATCCACAACCCGCCCAACAAACCACCTGCCACACTGGGCCACAAGCCCGCATTTTTGGCAACCAAGCCTATTTCGGTTTTGCTGAAGCCCATATCCAAATAGAACGGGGTAGCCAACGAGGTTGCCATACTGTCACCCAACTTATAAAAAAAGATGAACGCCAAAATGGTCAGTGCCGACAACCCGCCACGGCGGCTGATAAACTCCTGCCAAGGCTCCACTACGGCAGAACGCAACGTTTTAGGGAGGCCACTGTTATTGGCGGGTTCATTGATAAGCAAAGTCATTATCATGCCCGGCAACATAAACAGTGCCGTAATAAAAAATACGCTAGACCACGGCAAAAAATCCGCCAACACCAAGGACAATGACCCCGGCACCAGCCCCGCCACTTTGTAGGCATTGACATGTACGGCATTGCCTAACCCCAATTCATTTTCTTGCAGCAATTCGCGCCGATAAGCATCCAAGACAATATCTTGTGAGGCGCTGAAAAATGCCACCACCAGTGCTAAAGCGGCAACCAGCGATACATTAAGGGTGGCGGGCATACAGCCAAACAACGCCAAACTGACCAACAACAATATTTGACTCAGCAGCAACCAGCCCCGCCGTCGGCCTAATGGCAGTGCGTAACGGTCAAATATTGGTGCCCAAATAAATTTCCAGGTAAACGGCAACTGTATCAGCGCGAACAAACCTATCGCCTTTAAATCGACCCCTTCGGAACGCAGCCAAGCCGGAATCAGGCTGATCAACACATACAGCGGCAAGCCGGAACTGAAGCCTGTGAACACACAAATCAGCATCGATTTTGTGCAAAGATACCGCCAAATTGTCGGGTTAGCTGTCATATAAACCTATCATCAAACAAAAGACCACCCTAAAAAAAAGGGCTGATGGCAACCTGCCATCAGCCCTGATTGTTTTACTCGCCTAGGCGGCCAGAATCGCCGCCGCGCTTATCAACCATTAATGAGGTAATGGACAAAAATACTGCCTGCATAACCGGCAGCAATAGCGGGCGTCCATTTCAAATGGCTAAAGAAGGTGTATTTATGGTTGGATTGGCCCATTAAAGCCACACCCGCCGCAGAACCCACCGACAATAACGAACCACCCACACCGGCAGTCAAGGTCACTAACAACCATTGGTACAAGTCCATATCCAAGCTCATGTTCAAAACCGCGAACATGACAGGAATGTTGTCAACAATGGCGGAAATCAAACCGACCATGATGTTGGCGGTGGTAGCGCCCAAGCCATCGTACATTGCGCCGGACAATAATTCCAGATAGCCGATGTAACCCAAACCGCCCACCGCGAACACCACACCGAAGAAGAACAACAAAGTGTCCCATTCCGCATGCATCACCCGTGCGAAAATATCAAAGCCTTCTTCGCCAGCGGGGGTGTGGTTTTTCTTAATGTAATAGCCAAACAGCATCAAAGCCGACAAGCCAACCATCATGCCCATGAAAGGCGGCAAATGCAGGGCTTGCTTAAAGCTGACCGCAGTGGCAATGGTCAGCAAAAACATCACACAGATTTGGATGGCACCGGGCTTTAATTGCACGGCTTCTTCACTGGTTTCTTTAGGCTGCTCATTAGGCACGGCAAAATACATAATGGCCGCAGGAATGGCGTAGTTGGCTACAGAAGGTATGAACAATTTGAAGAAATCAAAGAATTCGGCATAACCTGCTTGCCAAACCATCAAGGTGGTGATGTCACCGAACGGACAGAATGCACCGCCCGCGTTAGCGGCAACCACTAAGTTGACAAAACCGATGCTGACAAATTTTTCATTATCGGCACCCACCGCCAATACCACAGCACCGACCAATAGCGCAGCGGTCAGGTTGTCGGCGACCGCAGACAAGAAGAATGTGATGACGCCAGTGATCAAAAACAATTGGCGATAGCCAAACTGTCTTCTTACCAACCATGAACGCAGCGCCTCAAACACATTGCGCTCTGCCATACTGTTGATGTAGGTCATGGCCACCAACAAAAACAGCATCAGTTCGGCATATTCTTTCAGGTCATGCTCGAACGCTTCATGCATTTGTTCGGTTGGAACGCCTTTTTGCGATGCCAAGATAGACGCATGCGCCCAAATAATACCCGCCGCCAAAATCACTGGCTTGGATTTACGCATGTGGGTAAATTCTTCAGTCATTACAAATGCATAGGCAATGACAAAAATCAGCACGGTGAAAATACCCCGTTCTGTCCCGGTCATATCCAGTGTTTCAAGCCCTTCGGCCATTGCTATGCCCGGCGCAAGCACGGCCAATAACAACACAAACAGAAAACGAACCACAATATCCCCCTAAACCTTTTATAGTTAAAAAAACTGTTATGAAAAATTCAAACGACCAATAGTATCCCAACTAATTAATTTTGTCATTTTAACAAGCTGAGTATATGATTGAACATCGAAATTATTGGCCCCTAAAAACACTCACACTTCCGCATGTACCAGTATAACCTTATAGACCAAACCCTTGTTGATCAACGGGTAGCCCAGTTCAGACGGCAAACCGAACAATACCTGAATGGCGAGCTGACGGAAGATCAATTCCGCGCTTTGCGCCTACGCAACGGCCTGTATGTCCAAATCCACGCGCCCATGTTGCGGGTCGCCGTGCCTTATGGCTTGCTGAATGCCCCGCAGTTGCGCAAACTGGCGCATATCGCCCGCACCTATGATAAAAGCTATTGCCATTTGACCACAAGGCAAAATGTCCAATTCAATTGGCCCAAGCTGGAACAAGTGCCCGATATTCTGGCAGAACTGGCTACCGTACAGATGCATGCCATACAAACCAGCGGCAATTGTATGCGTAACACCACCACCGACCCCTTGGCTGGTGTGTGCATCGATGAACTTGAAGACCCGCGCCCCTATTGCGAGTTGATCCGCCAATGGACTACCTTGCACCCTGAGTTTGATTACTTGCCCAGAAAATTTAAAATTGCCGTCAGTGGTGCGGCAAATGACCGTGCTGCCACCCAATTCCATGACATTGGCGTGCATCTGGTCAAAAATGACGCAGGCGACATTGGTTTTAGAATTTTAGTCGGCGGCGGTCTGGGCCGGACACCGGTTATCGGGCAAGTGATCCGCCCGTATTTGGAGAAAAAACACCTGCTGTCGTATCTGGAGGCCATTCTCAGGATTTATAATCTGTTTGGCAGACGCGACAACAAATACAAAGCCCGTATCAAAATATTGGTGAAAGAAACCGGCCTTGACACCTTTACTGAAATGGTCGAGGCGGAATGGCAACTGATCAAGGACGGCATGGAACTGGACCAACAGCGCATCAGCGACATCCAAGGGCATTTTACCGCACCGGATTACGACCCCAGCGCGCCACAAGACAGCAGCCTTGCCCAACAGCAAGCGCAACACCCTACCTTTGCCACGTGGTACCAACACAACACCACCGACCATAAAATACCCGGCTACCGTGCCGTGTACCTGTCTGTAAAAGCCCCAGATGTGCCACCGGGCGACCTGACTGACAGCCAACTGGATGCCATTGCCGATTTGGCGGAACGCTACAGCTTTGGTGAAGTACGCAGCACACACCGCCAGAACTTGATTTTTGCTGATGTCAAACAAGCTGATCTGTTTGCCTTGTGGCAACAATTGGACGCGTTGCAACTGGCAACTGCCAACATCGGCACCGCCACCGACATTATCTGCTGCCCCGGGCTGGATTTTTGCTCGCTAGCCAATGCCGGTTCAATTGGCATCACTAAAGAAATTAATGAAGCGCTGGATAACTTGGACTACCTGCATGACATTGGTGATGTAAAAATCAACATTTCCGGTTGCATGAACGGCTGTGCCCACCAGAGTGTCGGCCATATTGGCATATTGGGGGTCGATAAAAAAGGCACTGAATGGTATCAGATCACCTTGGGCGGCTCTTCCGAAAACGAGGCCGCGATTGGTGAGCGTTTAGGGCCAGCCGTGGCTAAGGATGAAGTGACCCAAGCGATCACCACTATTTTGGCGGTCTATGTCGAACAACGCCAAGAAGAAGAATCTTTTTTGGCTATGGTACAACGCGTGGGCATCGACCCATTTAAGGAACAGGTTTATGCAACTCATTAAAAACAAAATAGTCACTGACGACAACTGGCGTTTTATCGGCGATGATGCCGCATTAGGCAAGGGCGATATTTGCGTGAGCCTAGCCCGATGGCAACAAAACAAGCCCGAACTGCTCAGCCATACCGGCAAGCTGGGGGTGAGGATTAGCCCTGCCGACAATGTTGCCGAGCTTGCCGACGACGTGTCCAAGCTGGCTTTGATTGAACTGGATTTCCCCGACTTTGCCGATGGCAGGCTGTTTTCCCATGCCTGGCTATTGCGCGGACGTTACGGCTTTAAGGGCGAATTGCGGGCAACCGGACAGTTTATGCCCGACCAAGTGTTTTACTTGTCACGGGTGGGCATTGATGCCTTTAAACCGGCAGACAGCGCGTATTTGCCTAAGGTGCTTGAGAATTTGCATGATTTTACGGTCAATTACCAGCAGTCGATAGCGAACTGATAGGGCGGGGGTGGGGCGGGTAGTCAAACTACCACCGTTGGTGGCAAATGTTACGCGGGGGCTATTGCACCCTAGCCTTTAGCTGCTTTAATGGTTGCCAGCAGGGCTTGGGTCAGGTGGTGGGTGCGGGCTTGGGCTGCTTTAACACGCTGCTCGATGTGGTCAGCGTAGCTGAACAGTTGCGCTACTGCCATTATGAACCGGCCAGTTCACAACGCCTATAAGATCAATTTGAAAGGACAATCGTTAAGAATAAAACCCGCTTCGCTCCGACTAATCTGGATTCTGTTCTTCGGTTGAGACACGGGCATAGCCACATTATGCTTTTTTTGGTACTGATTTATGGCACAGGCAAGTGTTTGATTTATAAGGCGTGAAATTCTGTGCCAAAATTGTTGATTTTTGGCACAAAAAGACATTGTGAACTGAATACGTTTTTTAAAATCAATCACGGATAGGAATATCAGAAACAAATATCCGTTGTGTTTCGTCAACTCTAATCCCTGCTCGCACAAGAGCATCCGATAAAGCTTCGGCAATTGCCATTGGATATTGTGTTGGGCCAATAATGATACGATCTAAAATTTTAGATAATTCCAATCCATCAAGTTCGGATGAAACTGATTCATCAAGCGGTACTTTGTATATTTTTTGTGGGATACCACGGATGACCTCTGTTGAATATTCCATGAGTTTATTTTCTGAGAATTGGGGAGTAAATATAGCCCTCCATTCTCGTTCTTCATGAAATCCTTGATGTTTAAGGCAAGTAACGCCAGCTCGAAGCATTGTGAAAACATAAGCAATAATTTCTTGTTTCCCAATCTTTTTTAACAGTTTTTGGTTATCGTTATCTCCTATATTTTGTATCACTTCATCCATTGTGCCGAATACTTCAGCTTCATTTAAGTAAGCAACAGGACTAAACATAACATTGAGTGCTTTTGCGCCACCTGAGAACCAAGGAACATTAAAAACAATTGCTACGCGAGTTGACTTATCTCCAAAAGCCCGCCACATGGAAAGTCGTCCATGTAAATCTTCTGAATCATTATGTTCAGATAGAGAAGCAATGTAAGAATTAAATTGAATGGTGCTTAACCAGTTATTAAACAGCTTTATGGCTTCTGTTGCCGCATCTGGAGCTGATTTGTCTAATGCTACCTTAAATTTTTCTGTCTTTTCATCATTGAAATATTTTTGAAGATACCCAAGACCATGCTGCACTTCGCTATAGTCAGACATACATTTAGCATTTCGTAACCACATGCATTTTGTGTTTATTATGTTTAGCGCAGCCTCTGCTGTAGTGTAATGAACAAATCTAGCCTTAGATTGTTGACTACCATAAAATTCTTTTCTTTGTCGTGAAGCACGTGGCATGAAGATTGATTCAAGTTTCATAACATGCTCAATCTGTTCGAGTGTAAAACCCGTGTTTTCTTGATTTTTTTCCATTTTGCTTATTATTTAGAGTTATCTGTATTGGTTTAGTTGCCCCAAACTCGGATAATGGTCACCTTTACCTTGGCCTCGAAAAGTGTGATTAGCTCCTTGGTTGCGTTCACAAGCCGCTGTTCTTCTTCTATTGCGGCGACAACAGATTGTTGGATGGCTAGGTCTGGAATAGGAATTGAAAATTTACGAATTTGATCTGTTGTGAGGTTTTTGAAAACCGCTCCTACCGATTGTTGCCCGTGAGATTCTTTTTTATCAAACAACACGAAATAGAGAAAATCTGCTGTTATTTTATTGGTATCAAGTAATCTAAATCCAACAAATCCGTCGTGAATACACGCATCAACTTGCAAAATAGCGGGTAATCCCGGATTACCCGCTTACAGCCATAACAACGCTGCCTTTTTGCATCATACGACTTTTCTTTGCCCCCTCTTCTGATGGAAGGTTTTGCGGTGGTTGCCGAAGCCTTTATTGACGACGGTTCAATTATAACCTAACGCGGAAATGGGCAGCCATAGCTTGCGGGTTTGGGTTGCTCTGCCGGTTGTACCGCTTCATCTGTCAGGTACAACACGCCAAACATGTGCATTTCGATAAATGCTATGCCGCAACGTGCCGCCATGTCTTGGGCAAAGGCTTCGCCCAATTGCCGTAGTTTGATTAAGGTGGTGTTGGGGTCGGCTGAAAATGCCTGTTCGGCGGCACGGGCCAATTGCAAAAAAATTGGGTCGTGTTCTTTTAAGAATGCAAAATTGCTGGCGTTTGGCATTTTGTTAGGCCGGTAAGTGGGCTGGCTTGGGCGGATTGATGCATTCGGCTTGCAGGAGCTTTTGGGCTATCATAGCCTAGCGCTTGCATTTCGTCATGCATTGGCGGTAAATTGCCCCCTAGCCACTGACGACCTTTAACTACTATTGATTATGACAAATATTCTGCTTGTGTTTACCGGCGGCACTATTGGTTCGCTGGCATCAGCCGGTACAATCAGCCCATCTGACACAGCCCGCCACCTGTTATTGGAACAGCTTTATGCGCAGCGGCCTGGCTATCGGGCGGTTAATTTTAGTATTATTGAGCCGCTACAGTTATTGAGCGAAAACATGTCACCGACCGCCTGGACAGTGCTGGTGGCGGCGGTGCTTGAGGCGCAGCCGGAACGGTATGACGGCGTTATCATTTGCCACGGCACGGATACGCTGGCTTATACGGCGGCGATGCTGGGCTTTTGCTTGGCAAGCTGCAAACCGCCGGTGTTGCTGGTTGCCAGCGATTATCCGTTGACTGACCCGAATGCCAATGGCCTGGGCAATTTTATCTGTGCGCTTGAGTTCATCATACAAATTCCTAGTAGAGGGGTGTTTGTGCCTTACCGCAACTGGCAGGGTATGTGCGAGGTTCATTTAGGCGGCAGGTTGACGGCTTCTTTGCAGTTGGGCAGTGATTTTTACAGTGTGCAAGGCAAAAGCCTGCTTAAGTTTATTAACAAGCAGTTTGTTGCCCCGTATCCGGGGCTTAAGGAAATTGCCATACCCCACGGCATGGGCGGCGAGGCGGACAGTGGCTCTGTGGCGGCACGGTTTTGCCCGCGCTTGCTGATGATTAGGCCGTATCCGGGGCTTAATTATTTGCATTATGATTTAGGTCAAGTTGATGTTGTGTTGCATGACCTGTACCATTCAGGCACGGCTTGTGTGACTGGGCAATGGGGCGAGGAGATGTCGTTGCTGGCCTTTTTAAGGCGTTGCCAAGCGGCTGGCATAAAAGTCTATTTAGCGCCTGCCCTGTATGGCACGGATGCTTATGAGTCCACTAGGGCTTTGGTGGCGGAGGGGGCGGAGATGATTTGGAACACGTCGATTGAGGCGGCTTATGTGAAGCTATTACTGGCTTACGGCAATTTTAGTGATGACGGGCAAAGGGCGCATTTTATCCATAGCAATTGGGTGGGGGAGCGGGTTGAATAAGCCTGCCACTAGCCAAGTGGATTGATTTCAATCGCTTGAATAATATTTCCGATGGTGCTTATGGGTTAGGTTGCCGGTCTGTCATGGAATTGTAAAAAAAAATTAATCTGTTTGTCACAGAAGGGTTTTAACCTTACTGACAGAATAACAATAACAAACTGGACTAATCCAGCCTTAATTCTGCCCAAAGTCATAGAAGTGATCGGCTTTCGTGCAGAGCTGTGATACTTTGCTGAAGAGGGGAAAAAAATGAAACTGCTGCTTTCCATCCATAAGTACGATGTGTTTATGTTCACTTGGCTGATCAATGCCAAAATGCATAATCCGCTGTCCAAAATTGCCAAATACCTGTCCAAAACAGGGGATGGCCAACTTTATGTTATAATGATGCTTTGGTTGGTTGCGACTGAAGGCTCCAATAGCCTGATGTTCAAAGCCACTGCGTTGGGTTTTGTGTTGGAACGGTCAATTTATTTTGTCGTAAAAAATGGCTTTAAACGTAATCGCCCGCAAGCCGCGCTTAAAAATTTCCGTAGCCTGATCACCCCATCCGATAAATTCAGCTTCCCGTCCGGGCACACTTCCGCTGCTTTTATGATGGCGACATTGGTCGGCTACTTTTTCCCCGTCGTGATGGTCCCGGCTTATTGTTGGGCGGCACTGGTCGGTTTTTCGCGGGTTGTGCTGGGGGTTCATTTTCCGACGGACACCTTGGTTGGGGTGCTTTTGGGTGTAGGCACAGCATTGTTTAGCTTAGGGCAAATCATTTAATGAGAATTTTTTATGGGGTGCAAGGTACAGGCAATGGCCATATCACCCGTGCCAGGGTCATGGCAAAAGAACTGGAAGCCGCTGGCATTGAAGTCACTTATCAATTCACCGGTCGCCCCCCTGAGAAATATTTTGATATGGCGGTGTTCCGTGACTACCATGTCCGCACCGGTCTGACTTTCAGTTCCAAGAACGGTCAAGTCAGCTATACCAAAACCGCGATAAAATCCAAACCTTTTTCGTTTTTTGGGGATATTAAGGAGCTGGATTTTTCTGGCTATGATCTGGTTATTTCAGATTTTGAACCCATCACCGCTTGGGCGGCAAAGTTCAGACAAAAGAAGGTGCTGGGCATAGGCCATCAGTATGCCTTCAATTATAAAATCCCCCGTTCTGGTTCGGATCCGCTAGCGGGTCTGATCATGAAATATTTTGCGCCGACCGATGTCAGTGTCGGTCTGCACTGGCATCATTTTGGGCAACCGATTTTGCCTCCCATTATTGCCCCGCCTGTCAAGCCCGACCACGTTATTTACAATAAAATTGTGGTTTATCTGCCTTTCGAGAATCCCCACGATGTCATTAAGCTGTTATCGCCTTTTGAGAGCTTCCAGTTTGACATTTATTCACCCGAGGTAGTGGCCTCAAAATACCCGCATATCCATTGCCACCCGTTATCGCTTGAGGGTTTCCAAAGCGATTTGCGTAGCTGCGCGGGCATTATCAGCAATGCCGGTTTTGAGTTGATTGGCGAGGCTTTGCAATTGGGCAAAAAAATCCTGCTAAAACCGTTGCACTCGCAAATGGAGCAGATTTCCAATGCGGCTGCCCTGCAGCAGTTGGGTTATGGGCATGTGATGCGGGATATGGATATTGAGGCTATCGGCCATTGGCTGCATGACCGTAATGCGGTGCTGGTGACTTATCCTAATACGGCAAAAATTGTGGTCGATTGGATTTTGCAAGGGATGCCGGAAATGGATGCCGATTTTATAGAGAAAGTCTGGAGTGGTGTGGATGTGGTGAAGCTGGAGTTGCCTAACCCCTGAGCGTATGCCCCTTGGGTGTACTGATAATCAACAAACTTTAGCGTTTTATGGCCTATCCTGACGGGTCACTTGGTCAACATAGGAACGCAACACTGCATTAATCTTGGTTTGATAGCCTTTGCCCTGGCGACGGAAAAACTCCATTACGTCAGCATCTACGCGCATATTAAGAATAGTCTTGGGTTGGGGTAACTGAATGGATGCTTGTGACCAATCGACAACCATCCCTGCCTCGTCGGGATCGTCGGCAATGGCAGTCTCTATTTCCTCAGCTGTCATGGCGGCGGCTTTTGCCCAGTCGCTGCTGTCTTCGCCGCTAGCCAGCATGGTTTGCAGCTCCTTATCCGTGTAATTGACGATAGACCCTTTCTTCATCATGGCGTGCCCTCCTGAAAGAAATGATACGGCGGGTTTGGTCACGCCATGTCCACACGACAGTATAAAACTTTCCGTCAATGGGGGCTATTGTGATATACCGCCGTTCCGATAGATGATCCGATGGAGCTGTCATTGTCGCCCGTCCATCGAACAGCCGCCGCGCCGCCAGAAAGTCGAGGCCGTGCTTCGCAAGGTTAACCAGCCGTTTGTTTTCATCCCATTCAAACATAGTTAAGAATATACACGCTATGTATATACAGCTCAAGGTCTAAAAACAGGACTTGCCAACCCTTCCAGCCGTTGCTGTTATTTTTTGGCACGACTGACTACATAAACACCCGCCAACACTAAAAAAGTACCGCCCAGTTGCAGGGGGGTTATTGCCTCGCCCAGTAAAAAATGCGCCAGTACCAGTGTGACTATTGGGCCGGTGGTACTGACAATGGAGGCGGGGCCAGCACCGATGCGGCGGATACCGGCATTCAGAAAGAACGACGGCAACACGGTCGAAAACACCGCCATAATCAAGGCCAGCCGATACACTTCTAAGGGCAAGTGCCATAAGTCTAGCCCGCGCGCCAGCACAAAATGGCTGATGGTGACAACACAAGCAATGCTCATGCTATAGGCGGTGAACTTACCGGAGCCGATGCCTTGGGTCATCAAACTGCTGCCCATGACAAAAAACGCAAAAATCACCGAACTGGCCAGCACCAGTGCGGAACCCAACCAGACCGCCGACGACTCCCAAGACAGGTGTTCGACGAACACTAACATCATGCCCGCATAGCTTAGGGCTAATGCAACCGCCACGCGCTTGCTGATGCCGCGTTTTTGCCAAAGCGCGGTAAACAGCACCACAAAGGTCGGGTACAGGAACAATATTACCCGTTCCAAGCCTGCCGAGATGTATTGCAAGCCCAAAAAATCCAAAAAACTGGCGAAGTAATAGCCCATCAGACCCAGTAAGCCAATCAGCAACCATTGTTTAGCGGTCAATGGGGCGGCTTGTGCGATAGCTTTAGTGCGGCTGTGCCATAACGAGGCCAGCAAGAAAAATGGCAGTGAGAACAGCATCCGCAAGGCGATCAGGCTTAAGGCATCGACGGCGGGGCTAACGGCATAGGCCAGCTTGATTAAAATAGCCTTGGCGGCAAAGCCCAAGGCGCCCAGCAGCACTAAGACCAGCCCTATGAACATGCCGGATTGATGAGCTGGTTTTTTAACCATGATATTGTCTGGACATAAGTGTATAAGTGACTGGGGGCATGTCGGGGCGCTGGTTTAGAAACGGTGGGGCATTAGGTGGTGCAACAAGCTTTTTATGTCGGCTTGTTTGTCCATAATATCACTGCATAAGCGGAACTGTTGCTGCGCCCGGTGCAGGTTTTGTTGCGCATAGGTAGTCTTAAAATAGCGGTTGCCATCCAAGTAATCAGTATAGAAGCGTAGGCCCAGCTCAAACGGGATGAGCCGTATGGATGGGTATAAATAGCGGTCATCCGCCGCCGAAAAGAACGCCCCGACCTGTCCAAGATAGCCCTCCAGCCAAGCGGCGCAAAGGGCCAGATCAAATTGTCCGGTATCGGCGCTATGGCAGCATGAGCGTAGGCTATCGCCGATGTCATAATGCACCAAGCCGGGCTTGACAGTATCCAAATCGACCAGTCCGATGATATTGCCGCTGTGCTGGTCAAACAAAAAATTATCCAGCTTGGGGTCACCGTGGATTACCCGTAGGGTCAGCTCGCCACTCTGCTTGGCTTGCTCCAAATCACGGGTAATGGCTTGGTGGCGTTCTATAAACTGCTGGCAGAAAGCATCAACAGGCACAGGGCTGTGTGCGGTGGTGTGCCGGTAATGGCGCAGATAGTCCGGGGCAATATGAAAGCCTGGCAAGGTGTCATGTAAGGTTTGCACGGGCAAATCGCTGCATAGGCGGTGAAAATGCGCCAGTGCAACGCCGGTTTGCCGAACATCGTGCAAGTGGCGTGGATTTTGTAAGCTATAGCTATTAGCGATGAAGCTTAATGCGCGCCAAAAATCGCCTTGGCTGTCGAGATAAAACGGCTGTCCTGACAGGGTGCTGATGGGGGCTGGCAATTGCAGCTCAAAACCCTGTGCCGGTTTTTGGGCAATGTGTTGCGCCAGCACTGCCAAATTGGTGGAAATCAGTTCGGGCACTGGAAATACTTGCCGGTTAATGCGCTGCAAGACAAATGGCTGGGCAGCGGTACTGACCAGAAAGGTGTCATTAATCAGACCGCCACCCAACGGGCTTAACTGGTGGATGGGGTCGGCAAATTGTCGGGCTATGGCGATCAGAGCTTGCATCGGGGCCGGGGCTACGCTCTGATGAGGGTTTTGCTAAAGGTTGGCATGGACTGGCTTATGCTGAATGGCAGCCACTAGCTGGCGCAATGCTTGCCCTCGGTGGCTTAGGGTGTTTTTAAGCTCGGCGGACAGTTCGGCGGAGGTGTAGGACAGGCTGGGCAGCCAGAATACCGGATCGTATCCGAAGCCATTGTTACCCTGACAATGCGGCAAAATCTGGCCTTGCCAAACACCGTGGGCAATTAGCGGGCAAGGGTCGTCGGCATGGGCGAGATACACCATGACACAAACAAACCGCGCTGTGCGCTGCGCCTCCCCTACCCCCGCCAATGCTTGTAGCAGCTTGTCTATATTGGTCTGATCACTGGCATCTATGCCAGCATAACGTGCGGAAATTACCCCAGGTGCGCCGTGCAGGGCATCTACCATAAGCCCGGAATCATCCGCTATTGTGGGTAGTCCGCAATGGCGGGCGGCGTGGCGGGCTTTGAGCAAGGCGTTTTCGACAAACGTGGGCGCGGGCTCTTCCGCTTCAGTCACGCCAAAGTCGGCTTGCGGCCTGATCTGGAAGCCGGTCAAAAGAGCTTGTATTTCCTTAATTTTGCCGCTGTTGTTGCTGGCCAATACGAGAGTGTCGGGGCTTGCTTTCATTTGTTCGTTGTTCAAATAGGTCAGGTGTCGGCCAGTGCCCGTAAAAAGTAGTGCCGTTGTGGGTCAGATGACCGTTCCGGCAATGTGTGTAAACGGGTTATCATGCCATACATTGTACTCAAAACAGTCACCACAGAATTCTGCACAGACCATAACACGCGCATTTAGTGTAAGGCTGCAACCCTTACTCAATATTCTGCACTTGCTCACGCATTTGTTCAATCAGCACCTTAAGCTCAATGGCAATTTGCGTCATTTCCTTATCCATGGACTTGGACCCCAGTGTGTTCGCCTCGCGATTCAG
>CAIYOW010000070.1 GCA_903927955.1 uncultured Methylococcaceae bacterium
CGGGCACTTTCGAGTTCTTGTATGAAAAAGGCGAGTTTTATTTTATTGAAATGAACACCCGTGTACAGGTTGAGCATCCCGTCACAGAAATGGTGACCGGTTTTGATATTGTCAAAGAGCAACTACGCATCGCTGCGGGAATGCCGTTGTCAATCACCCAAGATCAAGTGACTATGCGCGGTCATGCCATTGAATGCCGCTTGAATGCGGAAGACCCGCGCACCTTCATGCCTTGCCCCGGAAAAATTGACCAATTCCACATGCCGGGCGGGCCAGGCATACGCTGTGAAACACACATTTACAATGGCTATAAAGTACCGCCTTACTATGACTCTATGATCGGCAAACTGATTGCCCATGGCGAAGACCGCAAAAGTGCCATTGCCCGCATGAACACCGCACTGAGTGAAATCATCATCGACGGCATTAAAACCAATATCCCATTGCAGCATGACATCATGAATGACAGCGCCTTTGCTGCGGGCGGGCAGAATATCCATTATTTGGAAAAGAAACTCGGCCTTTATTGACACACCCGCTACATTCTGGCTGGTATCAGATTCATACCAGCCGATGAAGTCACAATGGATGGCGTATTTTTCCTATTCTACAACAGGCAGATGCTTCTGACCCAAGCATAAGCCTTCCTGAGCAAATATCACTATGGCTTGGCAGCAATTTTCCGTCATCACCGATGCAGACACCGCCCCCGTGCTGGCAGATTTTTTTAGTGATGCGGGGGCTGTTTCCGTCACCTACATGGATGCCGAAGACCACCCCATTTATGAACCAGGCATTGGCGAAACGGTTATCTGGCACAACACAGAAGTTATCGCACTCTTTGAGTCCGATGCCGAACCCGCGTTGATCCGCTCCCTTACCCATCGCCATTTTGATGCCGAGCGATTGCAAAGTTGGCGGCACGAGCAAGTGGCTGACCAAGCTTGGGAACGTGCTTGGATGGCATTTTACCAACCCATGAAATTTGCCGACCGGCTATGGGTTTGCCCTACCGGACAGGAACATCATGAAACGGGTTGCGTCTGCCTGACACTCGATCCGGGACTGGCCTTTGGCACGGGTACTCACCCCACCACAGCCCTCTGTTTAGAATGGCTTGCCAGCCAAGACTTGACCGGAAAGATAGTGGTTGACTACGGATGCGGTTCTGGCATTTTGGCGGTTGCCGCTGTTTTGCTCGGGGCTAAAGCCGCTCATGCGGTCGATATTGACCCACAAGCATTGACCGCCACCCACGATAACGCAGCAAAAAACAAAGTGAAAGACCGCATACATTGCTATCTGCCCGAACACTTCACCCCCTTACAAGCCGATGTAGTGGTCGCCAACATTCTTGCCAAACCCTTAATTGAGCTATCATCATCCATTAGCGGCTTAGTGTTGGACGGTGGACAGTTAGTCTTATCGGGTATCTTAACGGAACAGGCGGATGCAGTGATGGCAGCGTATGCATCGGCGGTCACATTTGCGCATCCTGTACAACAAGAAGACTGGGTTAGGCTGGACGGCAAAAAGCCATAACTGCACCTTTGGACTGGCCGCATCGCCCGCCAAAATTTCTGACCATCAGAAAATTTCTTATGACACCAAAACCACAACGGACAGCACGCACTTTTCAGTCATTGTGCCGATGGTGCCAACCACGCGTTAATTGGCTTCTTAAAAATTGCCGCCTACCCTAGTGACACCTTATGTCACCTTAGCGGTTACATCCACCCCCTATTATTGATATGGCACATCCCGAGATATACCTAAAAAAAAATGAAGACCGGCGTCTACGTAAAGGCCACAGCTGGGTGTTCAGCAACGAAATAGACACACAACGCTCACCCCTTGACAGCTACAATGCAGGGGATTTGGTGCAAGTGACAGGTCACGATGGCAAAGCTATAGGCATCGCCTATATCAATCCACAAGCATTGATTTGCGCCCGCTTGTTGTCCAGAAAAACCAATCTGAAATGTGGCGTCAACTTTTTTAAGGAGCGCCTCACAACCGCATTAACGCTTCGCAACACACTATTTGACAAGCCTTATTACCGGCTAGTTTTCGGTGAAAGTGATGGTCTGCCGGGGGTTGTGATTGATCGTTTTGGTGCGGTGTTATCCGTGCAAATCACCACAGTGGGCATGGATATCCGCAAAACCAGCTTAATTGAAGCACTGGTCGAATTACTTGCCCCTAGTGCAATTATCCTAAAAAATGACACTCAGCAACGCCAATTGGAAGGCTTGGAGCAAGAACCTGAAATAGCTTACGGACAACTCCCCGATAAACTCATTATTGAAGAAAATGGCGCCCAATTTAGGGTTGATATTTTGGACGGACAAAAGACCGGCTGGTTTTACGACCATCGCGTCAGCCGTGGCCAACTCGCCAGCCTTGCGAAAAACCAGCGCGTACTGGATTTATTTTGCTATACCGGCGCGTGGGGCATACCGGCGGCAATCGCAGGCGCATCAGAAGTCGTCTGTGTCGATGCTTCAGAACCTGCCTTAGTTCTGGCAAGAGAAAATGCGGCGCTCAACAACGTCAGTGAACAAATAAACTTCATCCATAGCGATGTTTTTGAATTCTTAAAAAACGCCCGTCAGGAAAATCAACTGTTTGACATTGTAGTACTGGATCCTCCCGCCCTGATCAAACGCAAAAAAGATTTTAAAGAAGGCTACGAAGCCTACCGACGGCTTAACCATCTCGCCCTGCAAGTTTTAGCAAAAAATGGTATCTTGGTTTCCGCATCGTGTTCGCATCATTTAAGCAGGGAAAATTTACAAGAAATATTGCGCTCATCAGGCCGCCATATTGACCGCCACTTGGTGTTTTTTGCCAGCGGGGGACAAGGCCCGGATCATCCTATAGACCCTGCAGCACCTGAAACCGAATACTTAAAAACCTATTTCTGCTCAGTATCCCCAAGCCTTTAAAACATACGGGCAACGATTTATGCCTGCCGAAAATCACCAGGAAGCCTGCAAATTATGTAGCCAAAAAGTTGCCATTAAAGGCTTTACCTTAGTGCTAGCAGGTAAAGAGTATAAATTTTGCTGTGCCGGTTGCCTGTGCATTTTCAGACTGCTGTATAGCGAAAAACAACACAATAACTATCCACCCAACACAAACAAGGAGTCTTAGAAATGAAAGCCTGTGAAACCTGTTCCAACCGCGTAGATATTGGCAAAAATTATAAACAAATTTCCTTTACCATCCGCACAGCGGCTATGGCTTTGGTTTATTTGCCTATCCTGACGCTGCCTTTTGTGTTTATCAGCGCCTATTTGACGTATTACCACTTGCGCATGACAGGTGCCACCAACCTGAAAAAATATAAAGACTTCCTGCCCGACCGCGCCAGCCACCGTTACACGTTGAAAAGCCAAATCACCATGCACCCCACTTTTAAACCCAGCGTGTCACAGTCCAAATTATTTTGGATATTAAACTGCACATGGTATTGCCCGTACAGCGTGGCCCTATTTGAATGGCACACTTATTTGGTCAAAGTCGTTGAAAACTGGTGGTGCCCGTTCGGCCATGACAAAAAAGAGGGCTATAGCAACGCACCCATTGACAAGTCATTTTGGCATATCTATCCACATGATGCCGCCAAACTGCACGAAGAAGATTTTAACAATCCTATCTGGAATGAAAATACTGACATCAAACCCGACTAAATAAACGGAAACGACACGACTAGCTTGCATCCCAAGCAACCATAATACTTTCCGTAACAACCCAAAAGCACCCGGCACAGACATCGGGGTGCTTTTGGCCATACCCACCATTTAGCTCATCCTTATTCTACAAGCCATTATGCAGATAGGCGCTTATCGACTGCCCAACAATGTAGTGCTAGCCCCTATGGCCGGCGTAAGCGACCGCCCGTTCCGGGAAATCTGCATTCGCTACGGGGCCGGATTGGCAGTGTCAGAAATGGTCGCTTCCAAGCCCGATCTGGCAGGACACAAAAAGACCCTATTAAAAGCAGACCATAATGGTGAAACAGGCTTGCGCTCGGTGCAAATTGTAGGCACGGATCCGGCCGAAATGGCAGCTGCCGCCAAAATCAATACCGAACGCGGCGCGCAGATCATCGACATCAATATGGGCTGCCCCGCCAAAAAAGTCTGTTCAGTGGCGGCGGGGTCTGCCTTGCTAAAAAACGAACCCTTAGTTGAACGGATACTGTCCGCCGTGGTCAACGCAGTGGATGTGCCGGTGACGCTAAAAATCCGCACCGGTTGGGACTTACAAAACCGCAATGCCTTGACCATTGCCCGTATTGCCGAACAAAATGGCATTGCCGCATTGACCGTACATGGCCGCACCCGTGCCTGCAAATTTGCCGGACACGCCGAATATGACACGGTCAGACAAATCAAGCAATCAGTCAGCATACCCATCATTGCCAATGGCGATATTGATTCGCCGGAAAAAGCCCGGCAAGTCCTCGCAACAACCGGGGTCGATGCCATCATGATAGGCCGGGCGGCACAAGGCAACCCCTGGTTGTTCAAGCAAATCCGGCATTTTTTGGACACTGGCGCCACGCTAGCCGCACCCACCCACACCGAAATCTACCCGACATTGCTAGGCCACCTGCAAGCGCTTTACAGCTTTTATGGCAATATAAGCGGTGTTAAAATAGCCCGCAAACATATTGCTTGGTATTTACACCCATTGGCACCCGCCATTAGCCAAGACCGCAAAAACCTCATCAACCAAGCAACCACCCCTGCCCAACAAATTGCTCAGGTTAATGCCGTTTTTAATTACTTATAACTTAACACTGTTGTGGAGCATAAATGGACGATACTTTTACTTCAAACATTGAAACCAATCAACCAATATGCCCTCTCTCCGTATTCGTCAGACAAACTATCGATGCCCATTTTAGCCAAGCAAATGGCGATGAAATCCAAGGGCTTTACGCAATGGTCATCGGTGCTGTTGAAAAGCCGCTATTGGAAGCGGCACTTGAGCATTCAGGTCACAACCAAAGCAAAGCAGCCAAAGCATTAGGCTTAAGCCGCAGCACCTTACGGAAAAAAATTGACCATTATGGCTTATCCTAGCCGTTAGCAACACCCTCTTATGGCTTACGCCTTTTTATTTGCTATTTCTCTATTATGAACAAAAAAATTACCCGCGCCTTGATCAGTGTTTCCGACAAATCCGGCATTGTCGATTTTTGTCGTGAGCTTAACCTGTTGGGCGTTGCCCTACTATCAACTGGAGGAACTGCCAAATTATTGGCGGACAACGCCATCCCCGTCACCGAAGTGTCTGACTATACAGGCTTCCCTGAAATGATGGACGGACGGGTAAAAACCTTGCACCCCAAAGTGCACGGCGGCATTTTAGGCCGTCGCGGTATTGACGATGCCATCATGGCAGAAAATGACATCTTGCCCATAGATATGGTCGTGGTCAATTTGTATCCCTTTGCCCAAACCGTCGCCCAGCCTGATTGCAGCTTTGAGACCGCCATAGAAAATATCGACATCGGTGGCCCCACCATGCTCCGTGCCGCCGCCAAAAACCATGCCGATGTAGCCGTAGTGGTCAATCCTGATGATTACGGCCTTGTGCTTGCCGAACTGAAAGGCAGCGGACAGCAACTAAGCGGACAAACCCGCTTTGCTTTGGCCGTCAAATGCTTTGCCCATACCGCAAACTACGACACCCAAATAACCCGCTATTTAAGCAGCCTGAACGGTGTGCAATTCCCTGAAACGCTAAACTTACAATTTGTCCACCAGCAAGCTTTGCGTTACGGTGAAAACCCCCACCAAAGCGCCGCATTTTACCGCGATCCGACCGCCGCCTCCGGCAGCTTGGCTACCGCCCAGCAACTGCAAGGCAAGGAACTGTCTTACAACAATATTGCCGATGCCGATGCCGCCCTGGAATGTGTCAAAGCATTCCCTGAACTGCCAACCTGCGTTATCGTCAAACACGCCAATCCCTGCGGTGTGGCGCAGGCACAAGACATTTTGACCGCCTACGACCGGGCTTACCAAACCGACCCCACTTCAGCCTTTGGCGGCATTATCGCCTTCAACCGCGAGCTGGATGCCGCCACGGCAGCCGCAATCATTGCACGGCAATTTGTAGAAGTCATTATTGCCCCTACCATTAGCGAAGCGGCACAAACACTGCTTGCCGCCAAAGCCAATATCCGCGTGCTAGCCTGTGGCGCGTGGCCCGAACAATACCCACCGGCGTTCGATTACAAACGCGTTGCAGGCGGCTTGCTGGTACAGGACAAAGACCAAGGGCAGCTCAACCCCGCCGATTTAAAAATAGTCAGCCAACGCGCCCCAACCGAACAGGAAATGGCCGATATGCTGTTTACTTGGAGAGTCGCCAAATTTGTCAAATCCAACGCCATTGTGTACGGCAAGAATAGCCAAACCATTGGCGTGGGTGCAGGGCAAATGAGCCGTGTCTACTCCGCCAAAATAGCCGGTATCAAAGCTAACGATGAAGGCCTGCAAGTGTCCGGTTCCGCCTTGGCTTCGGATGCCTTCTTCCCGTTCCGCGATGGTATCGATGCCGCCGCCGAAGCAGGCATCACCGCCATTATCCATCCCGGCGGCTCAATGCGCGATGCCGAAGTGATTGCAGCGGCGGATGAACACGGTATTACTATGGTATTTACAGGAATGCGGCATTTCAGGCATTAAAAAATTTAACAGGAATTGTCAATGCTTTTGCACGAAATAACGCTGACTCATTTGCTGTCGTTTGAAAAAACCAAGCTTGAACTCAAACAGCTAAATATATTAATCGGGCATAACGGTAGTGGAAAATCCAACCTGATTGAAGCAATTGGCCTCCTGCAATCTGCACCTAGCGGGATTGCCGGGTCAATTCGGGAAAGTGGCGGCATTGCCGATTGGATATGGCAAGGCACGCCACCTTTCCAACCAACTGGCATTGAAACGGTCGTTGAATATCCGGCAACTTCCCCAACAAATATCCGTTACGGCATTGAGTTTTCTGGTATCAATCAGCGCTTGGAAATTCGGGATGAATGTATTGGAAATGAAAACTACATCTTTAAAGCTTCTAACCCCAACCAATTCTTCTTTTATTATCGCAATGGTATCCCGTATATAAATTTTAAAGACAATTCTTCTGCTAGCGGTAAAGTACGGCAATTGAGGCGCGAAGATATCGATATTGAAAAATCCATCCTCGCACAAAGGCGCGACCCCGACCATTACCCAGAGCTAACCTATTTAGCCGATGTTTTCGCCAAGATACGCATTTACCGCGACTGGACTTTTGGCCGGCAAACAGCCCCCCGATTGCCGCAAAAAACCGATCTGCCTTCTGATTTTTTACTAGAAAATTGTCAAAATTTGGGCTTGGTTCTCAATAAACTAGGCAATATCCCCGCCGCCAAATCAGTCATTGTAGAAGCATTAAATGCCCTTTACCCATCAGTCACTGATTTTGGCGTCAATATAGAAGGAGGCAGCGTACAGGTTTTTTTGCATGAAGGCCGTTTTCCTATACCCGCCACACGGCTTTCAGACGGCACACTACGCTATTTGTGTTTGCTTGCTATTCTTTGCCACCCTAATCCACCGCCATTAATTTGCATCGAAGAGCCAGAATTAGGATTACATCCAGACGCACTCAATCAATTGGCAGATTTGATGAAATTAGCATCGGAACGCACCCAATTGATCGTCACCACCCACTCGGATTTGCTGGTCGATGCTTTCACAAATAGCCCTGATGATGTGGTGATTTTTGAAAAGGATGGAGAAGCATCCCATGTCAAGCGTTTAGATGCCACTGAGTTGGGCGTATGGCTTAACAAATACACATTAGGACAAATGCGGCAAAGCGGGCACATAGGCGGCAACCGATGGTAACAATTTATGTCGAAGGTGGCGCGCCCGGTGCTTTAAAAGCAAGTTGCCGGCAAGGATTTAAGAAGTTTTTCGAAAAGTCGGGATTAAAAGGAAAAATGCCCAGCGTTGTGGCCTGCGGTAGTAGAAACGATGCCTATAATGACTTTTGCACTGCACTTGCCCGAGCAAAAAATACCGATTTTGTGGTGTTGCTGGTAGACAGCGAAGCACCTGTTACAGTCAATCAAAACCAAGTTTGGCAACATGTTCGGGAAAAAGATAAATGGCAACAACCCGATGCAGCCAAACAAGAGCATTTGCACTTCATGGCAGAATGTATGGAGGCTTGGTTTATGGCCGACAAAGATTACCTAAAAGCCTATTTTGGTCAAGGTTTCGACACCAATAAGCTGCCTGACCAACCGGATATTGAAAAAATTACTAAAACCGATTTGTACAGTGGCTTGAAAAAAGCCACAAAAAACTGCAAAACAAAAGACGGTTACGGTAAAGGTCAAGATTCTTTTAAAATTCTTGCCAAGATTGATCCACACAAAGTCATTCAATGCTCGCCGTTTGCCGCCCGACTTTTATCCCATTTAAAGACATGCCTATAAGGTGCAATTGTGCCCCCAAACATTAACCCGAGAACAACCTTATGAATATCCTTATCGTCGGCGGCGGTGGACGCGAACACGCACTAGCCTGGAAAGCCCGCCAATCCCCCTTGGCAGACACCGTCTTTGTCGCACCCGGCAACCCCGGCACCGCCTTGGAAAACGGCATCCAAAACGTAGCCATCGCAGCAGATGACTTGCTCGGGCTACTTGCCTTCGCCCAGCAAAATGTAGTGGGGCTAACCATCATCGGCCCTGAAGTGCCCCTAGTCTTAGGCATTGTTGACCAATTCCAAGCGGCAGGGCTCAACTGTTTTGGCCCCACCGCCCAAGCGGCACAACTCGAAGGTTCAAAAACCTTTTGCAAACAATTCTTAAGCCGCCACCAGATACCCACCGCAGCCTTCCAAAGCTTCACCGACAAAGCACAGGCAATTGCCTATATCCGCCAACAAGGCGTGCCCATAGTAGTCAAAGCCGATGGCTTAGCGGCAGGCAAAGGGGTCATTGTTGCCCAAACAGAACAACAAGCCATAAACGCAGTAGAAGACATGCTGGCGGGCAACGCCTTTGGTGAAGCCGGACATCGGGTAGTCATCGAAGAATTTCTGACCGGAGAAGAAGCCAGTTTTATCGTCATGGCTGACGGTCAACACGCCTTGGCTATGGCCACCTCCCAAGACCACAAAGCTCGCGACAATGGCGACAATGGTCCCAATACCGGCGGCATGGGTGCCTACTCCCCCGCCCCCGTGGTCACCCCCGACATTCATGCACGGGTCATGCGTGATGTCATCATGCCGACCCTGCAAGGCATGGCAGCAGACGGCTTGCCTTACAGCGGTTTTTTGTATGCTGGATTGATGATAACCCAAGACGGGGCGGTGAAAGTGCTGGAATTCAACTGCCGTTTTGGCGACCCCGAAACCCAGCCCATCATGATGCGCCTGAAATCCGATCTGGTGGCCTTATGCTTGGCGGCTTTAGCGGGCGAACTGGACAAAACCACCAGTAGCTGGGACGAACGCCCCGCACTCGGTGTAGTATTGGCAGCGGCAGGCTACCCCGATGCCTTCCAAAAAGGCGCGGTGATTAGCGGCTTGCCCACCCTACAGCGGGATGATTGCAAAGTGTTCCACGCCGGCACCGCCCAAGCGGGCGGTGATATTGTCACAGCCGGCGGGCGGGTATTGTGTGCTTGTGCACTAGGGGCGGACATCAAAACTGCGCAACAGCAAGCCTACCAACTGGCAGGGCAAATACACTGGGACGACCTCTATTACCGTACCGATATTGGTTTTAAGGCAATCGACGCTTAAACCGACCGGACAGGCCCGCGCGGTTTAGCGGCAGGGTGCTTGACATGCACCAGATTGCCCTTGAACTGCGTGGAGCATTTATGCCATGAATATTCTAGGGCATGGTTACGGCAATCTTCGGTTGACAACGCCAGCGCCCCTAAAATCGCCTCTTGTAGATTGTCACGCATACAGCCGGTGAGATTGTCCTTCAACACATCCAAAGGCCCCTGCACCGGATAAGCGGCGACCGGCACACCACAGGCCAGCGCGTCCAGCATCACAATACCAAACGTATCCGTTTTGCTAGGGAAAACAAACACATCTGCCGCCGCCATGTATTCTGCCAAGGCATCACCGGTCTTAAATCCGGCAAACACCGCATTAGGATAGGTTTTCTGCAATTTCTCAAACGATGGCCCATCGCCCACCACCACCTTAGTGCCAGGTAAATCCAAAGACAAAAAGTTGTCCAGATTTTTTTCTATCGCAACCCGCCCGACATACATGGAAATAGGCCGTGGCAAATCCAAAAAAGTTTTATCCCTAGGCCGGAAACGCTCAGTATCCACACCCCTACTCCAGCGCACCATTTTATTGGTGCAAAAACCTCTAGCCACCAAATTGGCCTCAACCGACGGTGTTGCCACCATGACACGGCTAGCTGGGCCGTGAAACCAATTGAGCAGACCATAGCCCCAGCTGACCGGCATTTTAAAGCGTAAATTGACGTATTCGGCAAATAAGGTATGGAACGAAGTGGTGAACGCCAACTGATTTTGCAAACAAAACTTTCTGGCTGCCATCCCCAAAGGCCCTTCAGTAAAAATATGGATATGGTCGGGCGCGAAATGCTCCAACAACTGCCTCACCTTAGGATAACACTTGATGGACAGCCGGATAGAAGGATAACTAGGACAAGGGATGGTGTTGAATTGCTCCGGCGTTATCATCAGCACATCCGCACCCTCTTCGCGGAGCGCCCGACAGGTATTTTCAATGGTAGTCACCACACCATTGATTTGTGGCTTCCAGGCATCGGTAATGAATGCGATTTTCAAAGTCATCTGATATGAAGGGTGCTACTGTCTCTAATGGATCGAGAATAACGCTTTAATGTGAACGAATAATTACAATGTGAAAAGTTGATGAATTTTTGTCGGTGGGTTGTGTAGGCAATATCGGGGGATGCTCAGCCGATGCCATACTTGTGAAAACCTAGGTGTTCGTAGAGGTTGGTAAGCCAATTATCGGAGCTGGACACCATGCTGGCGGTATCGTTAAGCTTTTCGGTAAGCGGATAGCGGCATAGTCGGTGCATAATTTGCCAGTCTCATATAATCAGCTATCAGGGCCCCGACGTAAGCGGGGTCAACACTGGCTAATCGGGCGTTGTTCGGTTGGGGCTCGTTTCCTTACCCCAACCTACAAATTTTAGCCTTTCGAAGCGCGTTTGCGTTCGTTTTCGGTCAATAACTTTTTACGCAACCGGATTGATTTAGGCGTGACTTCCACCAGCTCATCTTCGGTAATAAACTCCAACGCTTGTTCCAAAGTCATTTTCTGGATGCGCGCCAACACCAAGCTCTCATCAGTACCGGCAGCACGGATGTTGGTCAACGGTTTGGGTTTGCAAGGGTTGACGCAAAGGTCATTACTGCGGGAATGCAAGCCAACCAACATACCTTCGTAGACTTCATCACCGTTGACCAATAACAAATCGCCGCGTTCTTGCAACGGGTGCAAGGAATAAGTGACGGCTTTGCCCGCCACCATAGAAATCATAGCGCCGCGCAAACGGCTACCGACATCACCTGCTTTCATCGGGCCGTAATGGTCAAAAACGTGGTAGAGCAGGCCAGAACCTGAAGTGGCGGTCATGAATTCGGTTTGGAAGCCAATCAGTCCACGCGAAGGCATCATATATTCCAAACGGACACGGCCTTTGCCATCCGGCACCATGTTGGTCAGGTCGCCTTTACGTTCACCCAGTTTTTCCATAATGGAACCTTGATGCTCCTCTTCCACTTCGATAGTGACCATCTCGAAAGGTTCGCATTTTTTGCCATCAATCTCTTTGATAATAACTTCTGGACGTGATACGCCCATTTCAAAGCCTTCGCGGCGCATGTTTTCAATCAGCACCGACAAATGTAGCTCGCCACGACCGGACACTTTAAATTTATCAGGGTCAGCCGTGTCTTCAACTTTTAGGGCAACGTTGTGTTGCAGCTCTTTATCCAATCGGTCACGGATTTGACGGGTAGTGACAAATTTACCTTCTTTGCCCGCAAACGGTGAATTGTTGACTTGGAAAGTCATGGTCACCGTCGGTTCATCAACGGTTAGCGGTGGCATGATTTCAACCGCATCAGGGTGACAAATAGTATCGGAAATTTCCAACTTTTCGATACCGGCAAAGGCAATAATGTCACCCGCCCGCGCTTCCGTGACTTCCACCCGCTCCAAGCCGTGGAAACCATAAATTTGCAACATGCGGCCTTTACGCTCGATACCTTCACGATTGACTATAGTCAAGGGTTGGTTAGTCTTAATGCTACCGCGCTGGATACGGCCCACACCGATAACACCCACATAAGTGTTGTAATCAAGGCTAGACACTTGCATTTTGAACGGGCCATCAATGTCAACCGGCGGCGGACTCACTTTTGCCACTATCGTTTCAAACAAAGGGGTCATGTCCCCGCCAGTGATGGAGTGTTCCAAACCGGCATAGCCGTTGATTGCCGAAGCAAAAACAATCGGAAAATCGAGCTGTTCATCGGTTGCGCCCAAGCGGTCAAACAGATCAAAAGTCTGGTCCACAACCCAATCAGGGCGTGCGCCCGGACGGTCAATTTTATTGATGACAACAATCGGCTTTAAGCCCAATGCAAAAGCTTTTTGGGTGACAAAACGGGTTTGTGGCATGGGGCCATCCACCGCATCCACCAATAACAGCACCGAATCAACCATCGACAATACCCGCTCCACCTCGCCACCAAAGTCAGCATGGCCTGGGGTGTCTACAATATTGATGTGATAGCCATTCCAGTCCAGTGCGGTGTTTTTTGCCAGAATGGTGATGCCTCGCTCTTTTTCAATGTCATTGGAATCCATGATCCGCTCAGTGACTTTGGAGTGGGCGGCAAAAGTGCCCGACTGCTGCAGCAACTTATCAACCAAGGTCGTCTTACCGTGGTCAACGTGGGCGATGATGGCGATGTTTCTTAATTTTTCAATCACTTTGAATGTACTCTAATGGTTAAATAAACGGGTTTAGCCAGTCATCAATAGTGATCTGGATAAAAAAAGGGGTGTGTGGCCTGCAAAAATACAATGCTACCGGTCAGCTTTGTTGCCAAGGCAGCTGTTGGAAACGCCAACCGCCTAACTTGCCGCGCTGGTTGTTATCGTCCAAGGGGCCTTCAAAACCGTCAACAATATTGACCAGCAATCGATAACCCACCGCCTCTAGTGCTTTGGCGGCATCTAATGAGCGTTGCCCGCTTCGGCATAATAATAAAACCGGCGCGTCACAATGTGGGGCCGCTTGTTGTACATGGGCAATAAAGCTGGTGTTGACTTGCCAATCGGGCATTTCCTTCCACGGCACATGAATGGAGCCGGGCGGATAGCCGACAAACTGGCGTTCCATGCTAGTCCTGACATCTATCAGGACGGCTTCAGGGTCGTGTTGCAATAATTCCCAAGCTTGTTGTGGCGGTAAATTTTCTATCATAACTAAGGTATAGGCCGCACCTACGCTAGCCAATCGGCTCGCTTTGCGGTTTTTAAGCACAAAATACAGCTATTATGGCATTCCCTTCTGTAGGGTCAAGCAATATACAACACGGATGTTGCCATTTAATGAAACAAACCGCCCGAGTTATCCCGCCAAACCGTGTTTAATCGCGTGTTGGCATGTTGACACGAGGTTCCAGCCAAACCTGTAAAAAATCCATAAAACGCCTGACTTTGGCGGATAAATATTTTCTATGCGGATAGACGGCATAAATGTCCAAGGGCGGCAAAGCATAATCTTCCAACACCACTTTCAGTCTACCTTTTTCAATATCCTTACCCACCACATAAGTAGCCAACATCACCAAACCTAAGCCACCGATAGCGGCAGTCCTGATGGCATCCGCCACATTGGCTTGCATCCGCCCGGACACCGTAATGGCGGTGTAACCATTTTCGCCTTTAAATTGCCATTTATTACGTGGCGTGCTGGCCCAGTTGACCAAACAACTGTGATTAACCAGATCAGCAGGTGATTTAGGGACACCGTACTCTTCCAGATAGGCGGGCGAGGCGCAAACAACCAGCGTGGAACTGACCAGTTTTCTGGCCACCATACTGGTATCATTTAAAGCACCCAGATAAATGGCCAAGTCGATGCCTTCGTCGATCATATCACCGGGAGTGCCTTGCAAAATCAGCTCGACGCTTAAATCGGTATGTATTTTCAGGAACTCAGCAATGGCAAAGGCAATATGTGTACCGCCAATTACCGGCGGGGCGCTGATTTTTAACACACCGCGCGGTTCGGTCTGCAAATGGGTCACCGCCGCTTCCATCTCTTCAACATCCAACAGCACCTGTTGGCAACGCTCAAGGTAAGAGCCGCCCACATCGGTCAGGCTTAGGCTTCGGGTAGTACGGTTGAACAGCCGGGTGCCCAAACTGCCTTCAAGTTGCATAATATGCTTGGTGGCCATTGCCCGCGAGATACCCAACTCACGCGCACCACCGGCAAAGCTGCCTGCTTTTGCCACCCGCACAAAAACATTCATACTGGTCAATTTGTCCATCTACACACCCACCCTGCCAACTAGAAATTTAATGAAATTAGCCTGTTATAAAATAATTGCAAAGCTTGGGCATTGCCTTAACCTTATTCAAAAATTGAATAATAATGCTTGACACAGAAAATAATTTTATAACAGGAAACAATTCGTTTATTGAAAGGCATATTGTATACAATAAATAACCCTGTATAGTAACCTTCAAGTTAGAAGATTATAAAAAGCCTTGATTAATTGTCCGACCATTTTCCCTTTCAACAACGGTAGGTAGGGTAGCAGCCATGAATAACTTGCATAAAGATTTAGTGATAGGCTCAATATTTATTGCCGGCACTTGGAGCTTCATCTCCGGGCAATTTATTTCCTCAACCATTTTGTTTGCTATTGCGGCGGTTTACAGCAATATAGCCATGAGATCAAAAAATTCTGATCTCCAATAAGTTAACAACCTCCTGGTGTTATACCCAACAAGCAGAGACTCCTCATAATATTCTGCTTGATTTTCAGCCCACCCCTTGTATCAAGCGGTGGGTTTTTTTTGGCCAAACGCAAGGCAACTTTAAACCGCCCAGTCATTTGCAAATACGCCAACAATAATGGATTTTGGGGTCGCGGGCAAAATCTTCGGGGATGGTTTGTGCGCTGATGTCCTGCACTTGCAAACTCGCCAATGCCTCGCTGTCTAATTTAAAGCGTCTGAAGTTGGTGGAAAAATATAAAACACCTTGGTCTGACAATAAAACAACGGCTTTTTTAATCACGTCCGCATGGTGGCTTTGGATGTCAAAAACGCTTTCCATACGCTTGGAGTTAGAAAAGGTGGGCGGATCCAGAAATATCAGGTCGTACTGTCTGGGGCTGGTTTGTGCTGCTTCGGATGCTAACCATTCCAAACAATCGGCCTGAATAAATTCATGTTCGCCTTGCACTTGATTCAATGCCAAGTTATTTTTTGCCCACCCTAGATAAGTATGGGACATATCCACCGTAGTGGTCGCCCGTGCGCCACCAACCGCGGCATGAACGGTTGCACTGCCAGTATAAGCAAACAAGTTTAAAAACTGCTTGCCTTTGGCGTGTTGCTGAATCAGCAGCCGTATAGGGCGGTGATCGAGAAACAAGCCGGTGTCCAAATAATCTTCAAAATTAACCAAAAGCTTGCAGCCCGCCTCTTGCACCGTATGAAAATGCCCTGACCCATTGTGTTTTTCATACTGCTCGGTATTGTGTTGTTTGCGGCGTACTTTTAAGGCTATTTGCCCACGGTCAATGCCAAAAATGGCCGGCAATGCTGCCAATAATGCCGCCAAGCGTTGGTCTGCCTTGTCCCTGTCTATAGTTTTTGGCGGCTCATATTCTTGCACATTTAACCATGTTTGTTCGCTCTGATAAACATCAATAGCGACCGCATACTCGGGCAAGTCTGCATCGTAGGCGCGGTAACAGCTAATATTGTTTTGGTTGCGCCATTTATTGAGCTTTTTTAGGTTTTTTCGCAGCCTGTTAGCAAACATCTCGGCACCATCGTCAGCTTCCTGATCTGAGCCACCTACTTCAATTTGCTGGATTTGCACCACCCGTTCCGCAATGGTTGTGGCTTTGGGCACAAAAAACGCACTTTCTTCAACCGTAAGCCTGAGTAATTTACACTCCAATGCGCCGTTAAACAAGGTAAGTGGTTTTTGTGAGCGTATGCCCAACCGGAACCCCAGTTCAGGATTGCTGATAATCATAGCGGCTTTCCAGCCAATAAAATACGCCTTTAAAGTGTCGCCAAATTTTTTATACAGCACGGCGGTTTCTGCTTCATCACCCAAGCGCTCGCCGTAGGGTGGGTTACAGATCAACAAGCCAGGCGGCCAAGTCTCGGCAGGCTTAGCATCGGCAATGTCGCGGCGTTCAATGTGTATTTTATGGGCCAAACCCGCGTTGGCGACGTGCTTGAGCGCGGTGTTGACGGTTTGCCGGTCTTGGTCAAAACCGACGATCACCGGTAATTGGGTCAGACCGATATAGCGGCGCTTTTCCGCTTCCGCAATTAGCTTGCGCCAACTTTCAGCGTCGTGCTGCTTCCAGCCGCTAAAACCAAAATAATCCCGTAACAAACCAGGGGCATAATCAGCGGCCATCATTGCCGCTTCTAATAATAGCGTGCCAGAACCGCACATAGGGTCAATCAGGCTACCTTTTTGCTTAGCAATCGCCGGCCAGCCACTACGCAACAACATAGCGGCGGCAAGGTTTTCTTTGATGGGCGCGGCAATATTCACATCACGGTAACCCCGCCGGTGCAAGCTTTCGCCCGACAAATCCAAGCTAAGTTGTGCTGTTTCGCCCAGTAAATGGACATTAATACGCAGGCAGGGACGTTCGGTGTCAATTGAAGGGCGTTGGCCATACTTCTCGCGCATTTGGTCAACAATGGCATCCTTGACTTTCAAAGCGCCAAAATGACTGTTGTTGATAACCGCTGAGTTTTTAGTATTAAACGACACAGCAATGCTGTCTTCAGGGTTGATATGCTCAAACCAGTTGATGTTTTGCACGCCGCGATAAAGATCATCTTGCGAATTTACCGCAAATGAACTGAGTGCCAAAAACACGCGGTTAGCGGTTCTCGACCATAAACAAACCCGATACGCAAGCGCCAAATCACCGCTAAAAGCAACACCGGCCAAAGTTGCCTTATAATCTTGGATGCCCAAAGCCAGTAATTCTTCGGTCAGAATGGGTTCCATCGCCTTAGGCGTGGTGGCAAAAAATGAATGGCTGATTGACATAATGGACAATAAAAAAGCTGAATCTACCCTATAGGTTACCAGATTCACCACACTCAGTTGCTTTTAACAAAAAAAGCAAATTATATCAGTTGGTTGCCATATAAAACGGTGTAAGAAGCCCCATGCATGTTGGCTGAGCGTAGTGGAAGCTCCACCTACCAACGCGGGCTAGAAGCTGGCAGGAACGCTTTGGTTTCGATGTTTACTTGATTTCAGATATTACCCGATGCTTTTGCCTGTTTTGACTAACTGTTGAAGTCAACACCAGCAGCAGTATTGCTGAAAACATCAACATCGGGGTGATATGGCGCTGGTAGCTAAAACCGACAATATAGGGGGCGGCATAGGTGCCGATAAAAAGTAGTTGCCACAGTGCAAAATTGCCTAGTGACCGATGCTGCCATAAAGTCTTGATGGCCAGTGCCACGCCGATGAAAAACAATGCCCGCAACAGTACAATCCAAACCATACCTGCAACCAACGAGGTAGGACTATAATCATGCGGTTCTGTCTCGGGATGGGTGGTTTGCCGAAAAGGGACTTTTCTGGGTTCCACAAAAAACACATAGATTTTCCGTAACGTGAACGCCATTGCATCCGCTGGATGTTCTTTAACCCATTGTCCGCTTAGCTCTTTAAAATAGTCGTGCCATTGCCATTCGCTCTTGAACGGTGGGTAGTGTTTGGCCCAATTCGGTAAAGGCAAGTGTTCGCCGTTATCGAGGATCACCTCGCTGGAATCAATTAGCCGGTCAAGGTTAAGTTCTGGATAGACTTGGTAGCTATAGGCGTTTTGTCCGCGGTATAAGTTTTCGCCGTTATAGGATGAACCTAAGCGCAGCTCACCATGGTAGTTGTAGTTGACGCTTCCCCACCAGACCAAGCTAATGAGAAAAGGCAAAAAAGCCACTGCTCTGAGCCAGGTCGGCACTTTAATTAGCACTAGCGGTGCCAAGATCAGCACCAAGCTAAAAGCCAGCATCGATGATTTGAGAAAGTACAACGAGCAACCCAACAAGAGTAAAAAAGCCAGAATGCCATACTCGGTTCTGGCAAGGGATTGTCCTGACGATTGCCTGACCAGCAATGCGCCTAACAGCAAAAAATAAGCCGGTAACAAATCAATCAGTAGGCTTTCTTCGTATTGGATGCTGATGGCGTGTTTCAGGTATTGCGGGCCCAAGAACAGGATTGCAGAAAGTGCAATCAAGCCAAGCCGTTGCACAGGATAACGGGCTAGCGCACGACAAAAATATACCACCGCAAACCACAGTACAGCTGAACACAATAAAGTTTTGGCGATAGCCACATGGGTTTGTTGTATGCCCACTACGTTGGCGAGAGCCACATACAAGGCGGGCAGCAACGGCATACGCGTGGCAACGCCGCACATATCTAGCCCCAGGGCAACGCCGCAGGCATATAATGAGCTATGCTGATAGAGGCTGGTGATGACTGGGCCAAAACCGAACTCCATTTGTAAAATGCTCCGTTCTTGGTCGCCACCATGCAGTATCAGGAACAATTTAACCAACAGGCTGAGCAGCACTATCCCGGTCAGCAGTCGGCTTGCGCTGTTTACATCAGGCGCAACTTTCTCAAGCAGGGGTTTGACGGCTTTTGGGAAGACAGGCATGGGCATAGGCGTGATAGTTAAAGCGTTTATTTACCAATGGTTTATATTATTCCGTGCGGGTTATGGCGATGGTCGGCGTGGTTTATTTTCTGCACCAGCCTAGCCATAGGCGCCAAATCTGTTGCCAAGCCACCCATCAACAAAGCCAGCAAATAGTCGTCTTCCTGTTTCAGTAATGCCGCGAACAGGTGCTGTTCTTCCGAGTCTGCAGTAGCGTAACTGTTTTCTAGGTAGCTTTCCAGCAGCTTGTCCAGTTCGCGGCAACCGCGTCGGCATTGCCATTTAAGGCGGCCTGTGGACATCATTATCCGAGTTTTCTTTGCACCAATAATTTTTTGGTTTCAGCTATCGCTTGGGCGGGGTTCAGGCCTTTTGGACAGGTGTCGGTGCAATTCATAATGGTGTGGCAACGGTATAACTTGAACGAATCATCCAGCGCGTCCAGCCGCGCCCCCGTGTTTTCGTCGCGGCTGTCCACCAGCCATCGGTAAGCTTGCAATAACACCGCCGGCCCCAAATAACGGTCGCTGTTCCACCAATAGCTGGGGCAGCTGGTCGAGCAGCAAGCACATAATACGCATTCGTACAAACCATCCAATTTGGCGCGTTCTTCTTTGCTTTGCAGACGCTCAGAACCAGCAGGGGCAGGTGTTGAGGTTTCCAACCAAGGCTTGATGGAGGCGTATTGTTCGTAAAAATGGGTCATGTCCGGCACTAGGTCTTTGACGACTTGCATGTGCGGCAGCGGGTAAATTTTGATGGTGCCGGGGTAGGCATCTATCGCTTTAGTGCACGCCAACGTATTTTTGCCGTTGATATTCATGGCACAAGAGCCGCATACCCCTTCGCGGCAAGAACGGCGGAAAGTCAATGAGCTGTCAATGTCATTTTTAATTTTAAGGATGGCATCCAAAATCATAGGGCCGCAGTCGTCAATATCCAGCTCAAAGCTATCGATACGAGGATTTTCGCCGCTGTCCGGATCCCAGCGGTAAATTTCAAAACGGCGGATATTTTGTGCGTGCAAGGGGGCTTGGAAGGTTTTGCCCTCGGTGGGTACAGAATTTTTAGGTAGGGTAAATTCAGCCATGGAGAAAATCTCGGGTTGATAGGGTTGGGCATCACCCCCGTCCTTGGGGGCGGTATAATTTTGTGCAAGTGCGGCGGAACCGCTTAATAGACCCGCTCTTTAGGCGGAATAACCGCCACATCATCCGTCAGGGTGTACATGTGCACCGGCCGGTAAGCGATATTGACCTTGCCATTATCCAGCCAAGTGAGGGTATGTTTCATCCAGTTGGCATCATCACGCTGTGGAAAATCCTCGCGGGCATGACCGCCACGGCTTTCAGTACGGTTGCCCGCCGCGTTGATGGTGACTTGCGCTTGCGCTAATAAATTCTCCAATTCCAAGGTTTCCACCAGATCAGTGTTCCAAATTAAAGATTTGTCTTTAACGCCCACATCGGCAAACGATTGGCTAATGTCCGCCATGGATTGAATGCCTTCTTGCAACGTGCGGTCAGTGCGGAACACTGCCGCTTGTGCTTGCATGACCCGCTGCATAGCTAAACGGATGTCGGCACAACTGCGGCTGCCACGGGCGTTGCGGATGCGGTCGAAGCGGGCCAAAGCCTTATCGCAAGCGTCTTTATTAAGCGGTTTATGGGGACTACCAGGTTGTACCAGTTCGGCACAGCGGATAGCAGCGGAGCGGCCAAAAACCACCAAATCCAGCAAAGAATTAGAACCCAGCCGATTAGCGCCATGCACCGACACACAGGCCGCTTCGCCAATGGCCATTAAACCAGGAATCACCTTGTCGGGGTTGTCGCCTTCTAGTGTCACCACTTCGGCCTTATAGTTGGTGGGGATGCCGCCCATATTGTAATGGACGGTCGGCAGCACCGGAATAGGGGCTTTGGTGACATCAACCCCGGCAAAAATTCTGGATGTTTCGGCAATGCCCGGTAAACGTTCGTGGATAATCGCCGGGTCAAGATGTTCAATATGCAGATAAATATGGTCTTTCAGTTTACCTACGCCACGGCCTTCGTTGATTTCGATGGTCATGGCGCGGCTGACCACATCCCGAGAAGCCAAGTCTTTTGCCGACGGAGCGTAGCGTTCCATAAAACGTTCGCCTTCGGAATTGGTCAAGTAACCGCCTTCTCCTCTGACCCCTTCAGTGATCAGGCAGCCAGAACCATAAATGCCTGTGGGGTGGAACTGGACAAACTCCATATCCTGCAAAGGCAGCCCCGCACGCAACACCATAGCGTTGCCATCACCCGTGACGGTGTGGGCAGACGTGCAAGAAAAGTAACTGCGTCCATAACCGCCGGTAGCCAGCACGGTTTGCTGTGCTTTGAACAAATGCAAGGTGCCATCGTCGAGCCGCCAAGCCAACACGCCACGGCATTCGCCATCTTGCATAATCAAATCTAGCGCGATGTACTCGATAAAAAATTCGGCATGATGCTTAAGCGCTTGTTGGTACAAGGTATGTAGGATGGCGTGTCCGGTTTTGTCGGCGGCGGCACAGGTGCGTTGTGCTTGGGCTTTGCCGTAATGGGTGGACATGCCGCCAAAAGCGCGTTGGTAAATTTTGCCGTCCGCTGTCCTTGAGAACGGCACGCCGTAATGCTCCAGCTCAAGAACCGCCGGGATTGCCTCGCGGCACATATATTCTATGGCATCCTGATCCCCTAGCCAGTCGGAACCTTTCACTGTGTCATACATGTGGAAGCGCCAGTCATCCTCGCCCATATTGCCCAGTGCCGCGCTGATACCGCCTTGCGCCGCCACGGTGTGGCTACGGGTGGGGAACACTTTGGTTAGGCAGGCGGTTTTCAGCCCCTTTTCCGCCATGCCAAAGGTTGCCCTAAGACCCGCGCCACCCGCACCGACCACCACCACATCGTAACTATGTTCAATAATCTCGTATCCTTTAGTCATGCCTTATCCTTTTGAAATGATGCGGAACACTGCCAGCAGTGCTGCCAGGGCCAGAAACAGGAAGGTCAAGTTGACCGTCCAAAGGGCGATAATTTTTTGGCCTGGGGCGGCAATATAGTCTTCAATCACCACTTGCAGACCCAAGGCTGCGTGGTAAAACACCGCCACTATCCAAGCTACAATACACGCGCTATTAAAAGGCTGCTGTAACCAGCCCAAGGTTTCCGGGTAAGGTGCGTTCAGGCACATATCCAATAGGGTGATGGCCCAAAAAGATAACGGTAGCAAAGCAACGGCGGTGACCCGTTGCAGCCACCAGTGATGGGTGCCGGGGTGGCTGGCATGGGCTTCCTTGGCTGCGGTGGGCGATGATTGATAAGCCATGAAATTCTCGGTTCAGATAAAAATTAAGGTGAGTAGGGTCAGCAGCAAAGAGGCGATCAATTCCAATTTTGCATAATGGTCTAGTGTTTCCAATGCGAACGTTTTGCCTGCATCCCAGAGCAAATGGCGGACACCGTGGCACAAGTGGAAAAACAATGCATAGACAAAACCATAATAAACCAAACGTAGCAGCCAGTTACCCCATAAAGCTTGCATGGCTTGGTAGTCGGTGCTGCCGCTGGCGAGCGCCGATAACAGGACGACAAACAGCAACAATCCCACTGACAACAGTACGCCGGTGATGCGGTGGCTGATAGAAATCAGACCCGTGAGGGGTAATTGGTATACCTGTAAATGTGGGGAAGTGGGTCTATTGGGGTGCGTTGCCATTATCGTATCCTATTGTCCATCAATCAAAAATCAATACAACGGCCATTTTTTTCCCAATCGCCATAACGGGTGGGTTCCGGGCCGGCAAAGCCACCCGTTTCTATAATGGGCATAGGCGCGGGGGCCGTGTCGGTATGGGGCGGTATTTGCACCGAATCGGTGCTAGTCGGGGTGTTTTTGGTAGTTTGCACAGTTTTTTACCAGTAAACTTTAGCTTTTGATAAGTCTAAACTAATTCTGCCTAATACTGGTGAATATTTGGGGTTTTATTTATTTTATATTGGGAAACAATCTATCTATGGCTTGTTACATATAGGGGCATCGTACGTTAATGCGTACTCTTAGCCAATTTTCTTTAGTGTGGGCATGAAAAGCTTGCCTACCCTAGCGGGCTTTTTTACCGATTTGAATCCATGACTCGTTTACGCGTTGTGTTATAGTTGGTTTCAATATCAAGTAGAATGTTTTTTAAGTCACACTGCCTAATCAGGCGTTGCATTTCGGCGGAAATGTTTGCACAGTATTTTAAAGCCGACAAATCAGGCACATCAGAAAATTTTTGCCCAAATTTAGTCAACGTCTTCTTTGTATTGCCGTCACCATGCCCCCTGCCCATTTTAATAAGGTATTCCTCCTCCGATTTACTGATGTAGTGGTTGACCTGTGCCTGTGAACCATCTGCTTTAATGGCATGTGCGGGATTATGCCCTTCAAGATAAAACGCAGGATAAAAATCACCCGAGGCATTGACGTACACAACATCACTGTTAATGAATACTGGGGTATGACAGCCAGAACTGATGACCTTATTGGGCCTAAACATGGATTTGACATGCTGGTTATATGTTTTTCCGGCTTGGGTGAAGCGTTCTGTGACCAGTCCATCAGTCCTTTCCTGATGACCTGACGTACCAAACATGCGCCAGTTTATGGCAATTGCATCTGCGTGTGCAAAACAAGGGGATTTAATATAATCTTGGACAGTTTGCCAGTGGTGCAGCACCAAAAACTCATCGGCATCGACAATCAATAACCATTCTAAAGAAATGGCTTCCTCAAGAAAGTTAAGCGCGTGTCCGTAAGCCTTAAACTGAGGCCGTGCCGAATCGGAACAAATACTATTACACCAAGTGATAATGCCATTTTTCGCCAATGCTTCGAGCAGGGTGTCGGAACCGTCACTGTTGTCATTGCTGTAAATAATAATCCTGTCAAATCCCAACAACCGGTAATGGGCCACCCACTCTATAAGCCAAGCCCCTTCGTTTTTAAAAGTCGCCAATACCCCAATACCTTGATAGGTTTGCCGCTCAGTTCGCTTAGCAAGATGGCAGCCCGATAAGACCCTGTTGGTGTTTTTTAGCCCTACATTACGGCTTTTGAAAAAATTGGGGGCGGATAAAAAATCAAAGGCTTCCCCAACAACTTTAGGTGCGTTGCCTGGTTGTGATGGCTGGCGGCATGGGCTGGCATCACTAGCGCGTAAATAGTCATGCCAAAAATTCTCACCCTCACAAAGCGAATCAAGTTTGGCTTGGTCATGTTTTAATGTGGCAATTATTAAATCTAGTGGTTTGTTATCACTATAGCTGACATGCTGGGTATTGATAACGCTTCTTGCGGCATCAAACAATCTCATTGAAAAAAGAGACGTTATTTTTTCTAGTGTGGAGTCATTTTGTAAATCCCGAATTGTTTTAAAAGGATTGTCCCCTGACGCTAGACCTGCCGCTGACCAGATTGCCAATAATTGGCAGATAAATCCAGCGGTATCAATGGGTGATATGTAGTCTTGTTTATCAGTAAAAAAATACTGGGTGACGGCACATAAAGCAAACCTCTCCCATAGACGGGGTGATTGCCTGTCCCATACAATTTCACCTAAGCCATCTTCTTCTTGCATGGGCGTGGCGCTACAGAAGAACAAGCATCCCTGTTCATTTGGACGCAATGCAATAGCATTGGGTCTGGTTTGTATGGCGACCTCCAGTAGAGGTGAATGTTTGCGTCCAGATTGGTCTATGTAGATGAAGTCATTTGGGCTATTACTGTGACAAAACAGGTATCCTGTGTCGCACAACTTGCTCCAAACCAGCAGCATCGGAACGTATCTGCTTTGGCTGGCACATAACTTAAACGTAACATGGCAAATGCGTTTATTTATAACATCGCAACATAGAATACTGTTATGGGATGTCAATAAATAATTAAAGGATAAATCTTTGTTGGTGGCAGGAAGGTTCATCAAATAGTATCGTTATAGTCTAGGTATAAGCCCGATGAGCAACGTTTTAATGTTTGCTGTCTGATTCGTGACCCACTCATCCTCATCCGGCAGAGTTGCCGTAAGTAGTTTAGCGTAAAAGGTGGCATCCAATCCACAAAACTTCCGATTCCGAATTGTCATCCGGGCTACCCAGCTTTGGCAACAAGGTATTGCTTTATAATGGCAACACAATTTATTGCAACCCACTTTAAAAAACATGCACAAATCGGCAAGCTTTGATATGGCGCTGTTCAGCGAGTTCTCCCAGCAAGACCAAGCGCAGATAGGTCGGGCAATGGCCATTATTGCGTTGATACCCGATGACCCAGATTATCACCGTCCTAAAGGCTATGAGGTGGCGGCGATATTAAAGGGCTTGGACGTTGACCTACAAACTATTATTGCCGCCCTATTAAGTGACCCGCGTTTGCAGCAAGTGCAGCCGCCAGTCGATATCAAGGGCTTATTTGGTCAAACAGTCGCCACCTTGGTCAAAGATGTCAATTGGTTGAACAAAGTCGCTGTTTATACCTTGGCAATGGCGGAACAGCCCAACCAGGCGGAAACTTTGCGGCGCATGTTGTTGTCGATGACTCATGATGTCCGTGCCGTACTGATCAAATTGGCCTACCGCATCAAACGACTGCATGGATTAGCCAAAGAAGCGCATGACATGCGCCATTTTATCGCCCAAGAAACCTTGGATATCTACGCACCCATTGCCAACCGCATGGGCATACACCAATTGAAATGGGAATTGGAGGACTTGGCATTCCGGATGCTGAACCCTGCCATGTACCGCCACATAGCCCAATCGCTGAATGACAAACGCGGCGAACGCGAAGCCTGTGTTAGCCGCTTCACGTTCCAATTGGCAAATGGATTAAAGGAACACGGCATTGGCTGCGAAGTGTATGGTCGCCCTAAACACATCTATAGCATTTGGAAAAAAATGCAACGCAAACAAGTGGACATCGACGGGCTTTATGACTTGCTGGCAGTGCGTGTCATTGTAGACAACCTTAACCATTGCTACAGCACATTGGGCGTTGTCCACAGCCTTTGGCAAAGCATCCCTAGGGAATTTGACGACTACATCGCCAACCCAAAAGAGAACGGTTACCAATCCTTGCATACCGTTGTTATTGATGGCGGCGGCAACCGCATTGAAGTGCAAATCCGCACCCATGACATGCACGAATTTGCCGAGCGCGGCGTGGCGGCCCATTGGGCCTATAAGGAAGGTGGCAAGCACGATGCCGCCATCGAAAAAAACATCAATACCTTGCGTCAATATTTGGCGGAAAAAGGCAATGATGATATTGGTGGCGAAGATTTTCGTAATGAATTGTTTAATGACCGGGTTTATGTGCAGACACCCGCCGGGCAGTTGGTGGATTTGGTCAAAGGCGCAACACCCTTGGATTTTGCCTATGCCATCCATAGCGAAGTGGGGCATCGTTGTCGTGGGGCTAAAATTGACGGGCGCATTGTGCCGTTGACCTATACCCTAAAATCCGGCGAAAAAGTGGAAATACTCACCATTAAAGCAGGTGCACCCAACCACAACTGGATAGACCCTAACCTAGGCTATTTAAAAACCTCCACGGCTATTAGCAAGGTCAAAAGTTGGTTTAAAAACCAGCAGCAAAGCCATAATATTGCCGCAGGAAAAAACTTATTGGACAAAGAAAGCAAACGCTTAGGGATTAAAGCGGTTGATCTGGAAGAATTGGCCAAATATTTTAGGCAAGCCAACGTGGACAAATTGTTGGAAGCGATGGGCCGGGGCGACATCAACGTCCGTCAGTTGGCCGGATTTTTTAAATTGCCGGAAGCGGAAGCACCGCAGCAGTATCCAACATTGGTGGCGGCAAAGACCGCAGGCAAATCAGCTGTATTTGTTGATGGCATAGACAATGTGCTGACTAGCTTGGCCAGTTGTTGCTCCCCGGTGCAGGGCGACGCGATTATTGGTTATATTTCACCCCTTAATGGCGTGAAGGTACATCATAAAAACTGTGCCAACATTGCCAAGCTAAGCCCGCAAAAACAAAACCGCTTGGTCACGGTCAGCTGGGGGGTGCAGAAAAACCGCTATCCCGTGCCCATTGTTGTGCAGGCGTTTAGCCCGCAAAATTTGCTCAATCAAGTCAGCAATGTTTTGGCGCAAGGCAAAATTCATATTGCCAACGCCCTGCTGGCGACCCACCCCGATTGTTCTGCCACGCTTAATTTGACCATTGTGGTGGAAAATGCCGACCAATTGCAGCAAGTGCTATCTAAAATAAGTTGCTTGCCTAATATTGTCGAGGCTAGGCGGGCGGGTTGATCAGGGCTATATCCATCGGCTGCTTGACTGGCAGGGGATTAAGGATATTGATGTTCACTGCTAGCCAAACCGCCATGACTAACGCTCATCAGTGGCATCCACCACACATAACGCAGTCATATTGACAATGCGGCGCACGGTTGCTGATTCGGTCAATATGTGTACCGGTTTGGCGCAGCCCAATAGCACCGGGCCAATGGCAACACCATTGCCCGCCGCCACTTTCAGCAGGTTATAGGCAATATTGGCGGCATCGATATTGGGTAGCACCAATAAATTAGCGCAGCCTTTCAGCACGGTATCGGGCATGGTCTTCTTTAATAAGTCATAATCCAATGCTTTGTCGCCGTGCATTTCACCATCCACTTCCAATTCAGGCTCTTTGCTTTTGACGATAACTAAAGCATCGCGCATTTTTTGGGCAGATGCGCTGTTGCTGGAGCCAAAATTGGAATGCGACAATAATGCCACACGGGGTACCAAGCCAAACAGGCGCAATTCTTGCGCTGCCAATAAGGTAATTTCGGCAATTTGTTCGGCAGTGGGGTTTTCGTTGATATGGGTATCGACCAGGACAATTTGCCGGTCGGTCAGCACGAGGCAGTTCATGGCGGCAAACACGCTAACGCCTTGGCGCTTGCCAAACACTTGGTCGATGTAATGCAAATGCAAGCTAAAAGTGCCGAAGGTGCCACAGATCATACCGTCGGCAAAGCCTTTATGCACCATCATGGCACCTATTAAGGTGTTGCGTCGGCGCATTTCCAGTTTGGCATATTGCTCAGTGATGCCTTGGCGCGCAGTCATGGTGAGATAGCTTTGCCAAAAGTCAGTATAGTGGTCATCGGCTTCGGGGTTGACCACCTGAAAATCCACATTGGGCTGGATACGCAAGCCGAATTTTTCAATTTGGTTTTGCAACACTAACGGACGACCGATTAAGATAGGTTCAGCAAGCTGTTCGTCAACAATGATTTGTACGGCACGCAGCACCCGCTCATCTTCACCTTCGGCAAACACGATGCGTTTGCGGGATGCCAAGGTTTTTTTGGCGTTTTGGAAAATAGGCCGCATAAAGGTGCTGCTGTGATAAGCAAACTGTTGCAGTCGTTCGATATAAGCCGCAAGGTCGGTAATGGGGCGGGAGGCCACACCGGACAATTCGGCGGCTTTAGCCACTGCAGGGGCAATTTGCACCATCAGGCGGGGGTCGAAGGGTAGCGGAATGAGGTAATCGGGGCCGAACGACAAGTTGCTGATCCCGTAAGCCCGGGCGACTATATCGGATTGTTCGGCTTTTGCCAAATCCGCCAAGGCATGGACGGCGGCAATTTCCATTACCCGGTTGACCGTAGTGGCGCCACAATCGAGTGCCCCCCGAAAAATATAGGGGAAACACAAGACATTGTTGACTTGGTTGGGGTAATCGGAACGTCCGGTGGCGACAATGGCATCCTGACGCACGGCTTTGACGGCTTCCGGTAGAATTTCAGGGGTAGGGTTAGCCAAAGCCAACACCAGTGGGTTTGCCGCCATTTTCTTAACCATTTCTGGCTTCAGTACACCACCGGCTGATAGTCCCAAAAACACATCGGCATCGGTGATGATTTCCGCTAGCGTTCTGGCGGGGGTGTCTTGGGCAAAACGGGCTTTTTCGTCATCCATCAATTCATGGCGGCCTTGATAGACTACTCCTGCCAAGTCGGTGACAAAGATATTGGCTAACGGAAAGCCCAGATCAACCAATAAATCCAGACAGGCCAATGCCGCTGCGCCTGCACCCGACACCACCAGCTTGCATTGGGCGATGTCTTTGCCGACGACTTCCAGGCCATTTAGGATGGCGGCGCCAACAATAATGGCGGTGCCGTGCTGGTCGTCATGGAATACCGGTATGGTCATACGTTCGCGCAATTTGCGTTCGATATAAAAACATTCCGGCGCTTTGATGTCTTCCAAGTTGATGCCACCAAAGGTGGGTTCCAAGGCGGCGATAATGTCACACAGCTTGTCCGGGTCAGTCTCGTTGACTTCTATGTCAAACACGTCAATGCCAGCAAATTTTTTAAACAAGACTGCTTTGCCTTCCATCACCGGTTTGGCCGCCAATGGGCCAATATTGCCCAAACCTAACACCGCTGTGCCATTGGTAATCACCGCCACCAAGTTGCCACGGGCGGTGTAGTTGAAAACGCGGGCAGGGTCGCTGACAATTTCTTCACAAGCCGCCGCTACACCGGGTGAATAGGCCAATGCCAAATCGCGCTGGTTGGCCAATTGTTTGGTGGGTGCAATACTGATTTTGCCGGGTACGGGGAATTCGTGATATTCCAAGGCCGCTTGCCGCAATTGTTGGCGTGCGTCTTGATCATTTTCAGTTGCGCTCATGATTCAAGCCTGTTGTTTGTGTATGATAGCCAATTTGTCAGATTCTATGCCCAAGATCAGTTCGCCTTGTAATAGGCCAACCAATTCATGGCCAGCCATGGCAAAACGCCAACCGTGCAGCAATGGGCAATCGTCCGCTTCATTTTCATTGTCATTAAACAGCAATACCTCCAAGTCTTTGCGTGTGGCGAGGATGCTAGGGTTTAGCGAGTTTTCTTCGGCCCTGATCCGCACCAAGGCGGTCAGTATGTCCAGTATGGCTTCTTGCTGTTGGCTTTTTTTGGCAGGGCGGCCTTTTTCATTGATCGGCAAAGGCGGTCGGTTTTTGGCGTCATTGATCAATTGGCACAACTCCTTGCCATATTTATGCACCACCCGTTCATTAATGCCACGTATGGCGGCCAATTCTGCCAGTGAAGCGGGTTGTAGCTTAGCCAAATCAAAAATCAGTTCATCGCGCAGCAACCAACTTTTCGGACGGTTTTCGGTTTGTGCATGATGCTCACGCCACTGGGTCACTGCTTGGACAATGGACAGTTGCTTGCCGGTCAATTTGTTCTTGCCCTTAATTTTCAACCACGCCTTTTCTGGATCAACTTCATAAAGCATGGGGTTGGACAATTCGGCAAAATCATGTTTTAGCCAATCAGTGCGTCCCAGTTCATCAAGCTTTTGGGTGATAATCTGATAAATCTGGCACAAATAAATCACATCATCGGCTGCATATTCTATTTGCGCCTCGGTTAGTGGGCGTTTGCTCCAATCCGCGCGGGTATGGGCTTTGTTAAGGTTGATATTTAAGAAGCTGGACACCAGCATGGCATAACCCGGATTATCCTGAAACCCCAGCAAAGGCGCAGCGACCTGGGTGTCAAAAATCGGCTCGGGCAGCTTGCCGGTCAGTTGGTAAAATATTTCCAAATCCTGCCGACAAGAATGGAAAACTTTAATGATGTTAGGGTTATAGATAGATGCAAACAGTTTGTCCAGTTGGGGCAGGGCAATGGGGTCAATGCACGCCACCCAGTCGGGTGTGGCTATTTGCAGCAGGCAAAACATTGGGTAGTAGGTTTTTTCCCTGAGGAACTCAGTGTCCAACGCAAGCCACGGCGCGTTGTCTATTGCCAAGCAAAGCGCGTCCAATTGTTCAGGAGTATTTACGTAGTTGATTGATGTCATAAGTCACTTAAGGATAATCGTAAAAGGGAAGGGCCGTTGCTTGCCTAATGGGTCTAGGCAAGGCGCTCGGCAATCTGCAACAGCGGCTGTTCAGATGGCCTTACTGATGGGTTGGTCGGCCTTGCTGTGCAGCACCTTACTGGTGGCAGTGGCCAGTTTGTTGCCTTGGCCCCGTGCTTTCGCACGTTTTTTATTACGGCTCTTGACCCGTTTTATATCAAGCTGACGTCCGTTGATCTCCACCCATTTCAAATGTTGAAAAATATCTTGGGGCATCGCATCAGGCAAATCAATTAACGTGTACAAGCCGTGGATATTGATATTGTTGATATTGTTTTTATCAACCCCGGATTCTTCCACCAATACTTTCTTTAAGGTTTCCACGTCGAGCTGATGACGGTTGCCGATGTCCAAGCGATAACGCACCATTTTTATGGCTGGCTTAATGCCAGTGGGCATAACGGGCTGGGCAGACCTACCAGAAGCGGCGGGTGCTTTATCAGTAGCCTGTTGCAGAAGCTGCAGCAAAGCGGCAGCGCAATCCAGCACATCCACCTGCAGTTCTTCAGCAAGCGCGCCTATTTGTTCCCGATGATCCGTTAACCCGCCTTGATCTAAGGCTATCCGCAAGCGTTGGGCCAAGCGCGAACGGTTAGGGTCGGCAAACTGTCCGACTGGGTTAGGGTTAATATCCATGCTTCCTTTTAAAATATCGTGGGGCAACCAGTAAAGGGTTGCGAAAAAATTCTCTGGAATTTTTCTCTGCTGTCACCTGAATTTTCCAGCGGAGCAACTGTTTTGCCTGCTACTCCACCACTTATTTCCGAATAACTGCCGCTTTATCACTGATGCGCCATTAATGGCCATTACAATTTGCTTTCGTTGATCTCAACATAGGCTTCATCGCGTAAGCGTCTAATCCATAATTCGGTTTCTTCCTCAATTTTACGCTTGCGGATGGCATCTTTAATCAAGTTCTTTTTGTAGTCTTGGCTATTGTCTTTGTTTTCCCTGTCCAATACTTGTATTAAATGCCAACCGAACTGGGTTTGTACCGGTTCGCTGATTTCATTAATGGTCAGTTTGTTCATGGTCTCTTCAAAAGGCTTGACCAAATCGCCTGGCCCTACCCAATCGAGCGAGCCACCTTTTAATGCTGATCCTTTGTCATCAGAATTGGCGCGTGCCAAGATGCCAAAATCCTCCCCGGCACTGATGCGGGCCCTAATCGCCAACAGGCGTTTACGCGCCTCGTTATCGTCAACCAATTCATTAGTTTTTATCAGTATATGCCGAACTTTAGTTTTGGTGATGACATGATTATCCAAACCTTTGATGGCCAACATTTTAATGATATGGAATCCGCTTGGGCTACGGATAGGGTCTGAAACATCACCCTTAGCCATGTGTACCACAACATCAGAAAATAACGACGGGATATTGCCCTGTGTGCGCCAACCCAAATCGCCGCCCTTAAGGGCGTTATTATCATTGGAAGAGCTAATGGCGGTTTGCGCAAAATCCTGTCCGGCACGGAGTTTTTTAACGAGCGCGTCGGTTTTTTTCTGGGCTTCTTGTATTTCGGTGGCAGATGCCGCTTCTTTGACGGCTATCAGGATATGCCCCAAATGATATTGCACTGCCTCCTCGCCAATTTTTTCTTGGGTTTCCTCATAATGCTCCACCTCTTTGTCGCTTACCTTGATGCGGCCGCCAATTTCACGCCCACGTAACTGGTTCACGCTAATTTCGTTACGCATATTTTCCAAAAAAGTCGGGAAGGCTATGCCTTGCCGGTCCAGTTCGGCACGAAACTCATCAAGGCTCATGTTATTGCGCTGGGCGATGTCTGCCACCGCGCTGTTCAGCATTTCATCACTGACACTGATGCCCGCCCTTTCCGCCAATTGCCGCTGCAATTTTTCTACAATCATTTTTTCCAGCACTTGCTTACGCAGCACATAGTCTGGCGGCATTTGTGTGCCGCTGGCCTCAATCCTTTGTTTAATGGTTAGCATTTCTTTACGCAGTTCGCTGCTCAGAATCACATCATCTTCGACAATGGCAACCACTTCATCCAGTATTTCGGCATGAAGATTGACGCTACCGAAACCACTTAATGCCAGTAAAATTGCCAGCACTGTAACACGGGTGAAAATCCCAAGCTTATTGTTAAGATTTTTCGTAACCATAAATACTCCTTTGAAAAAATCTGTCCAATTTCTCGCCCACGCCGCTCAGGCCTTTAAATTCAATTTGAAAAAACACACCCGTCTGGGAGGTGCCGGTGACCTGATTGACACCGTCAATGGTAGTGGTGTTAAGGCTGTATAGATAATTCCTGACCATGACGCGGAAACGCCAGCAGCAATTCTCTTTTTCCAGCCCCAAAAAACCATCTTGTGTTTTATGGTAAAGCCACGAGTATTGCCAACGCCCCACCACCGACCACTGTTGGGTTATTGGCCAATGGGTGGAAAAATCGGTTTGTGTAATGTCGGTGCTATGGTCTGGGATCAATGGGTTTTTACGGTACAAATAACCTAGATTGATCACTTCGCCGGGTTGCCTGACAAAATGCACGGTGGCCTTGCTACGGACGAATTCTTTGCTTTGTGGATCCCATTGTAAGCCGGAATCGATTGCTATGTGGTTATTGATTTGGCTGCTTAATTCTCCCACCAATGGCGAATAGGCACTGGTTTCAATGGGGCTTTGCTTAAGCACGCCATTGGCAAAATAAGGCGCGGTCACGTCGCGGTTTTGGAAATAGAAAATCTCGCCGATGTTGAGTTTCAGTGTTTCCAAACCGGTGGCCGGGTCTATCAGGCGCGAAGTCAACGCAGCACTGACTTGGTTGGCATCTTGTATCCGATCCATACCGCTAAAGCGATTTTCCCTAAATAGGCTTGCGAACCAAAAATCGTATAATGAACTGTCGAAAACCGGTATATTGCTTTGGTTTTGCCTTGGCACATATAAATAAAACAACCGTGGCTCTAGGGTATGGATTTTTTTCGCCCCATCCCAGCTAACATCGCGATCAAATTGCATGCCGCTATCAACAGAAAAAATGGGCAATGTGCGTGTGTATTGGTCTGGCTTCCCTGCCGCTTGATTGTTCAGAAAGTATTCGGAATGTTGCACAGACACTTTAGGTGTCATATAAGTGCCGGCCGTTTTTAACGGGAAGCTCAGTGACGGTCTTAAGTTAATGCGCTGGCCTTGCACCAGATTAGCATGTTGAAAATTGACCGTCTCTGTATCCAAAGACGCATAAACGGGCATATTTTCAAAGGCATGGTTAAGGTTCAGATTCACTTGCGGCAATTTTGTGTAGGGCAAGGCAAAACCTGTCAAGGTGGAATTAAGCGACTGGTAAGTTTCAATACGAGTAGTTAAAGCCAGGCCTTCGCGGACATAATTGGCATCAGCGGAGCTTTTTACAAAACTGGAATAGGGTGAAATAAGCGCATTACCCAATTCACTGAAGAAGTTGTTATCGGACACATAATTCAAATCCACATTGGTATAGAGGTTGGGGGTAAATCGGGTGCTGTTTTTAAGCCCGCCCAAATACCGTGATTTTTTCAGGATAGTGTCATCGGGCAAATACTCAAGGTTAACCGCACCATTAGTCATTTCGCTGATATAACGGAAATTACCGGTCATCAACAGCCCCCTTTTGGCAAAATAGCGGGGGGTCAGCGTGGCATCATAATTAGGGGCGATATTCCAATAGTAAGGCAACGACGCATTGAAGCCGCTGATTTGCGTGGTGCCGTATGAGGCCGACAAAAAGCCGGACTGCCTTCGGCTATCGGTGGGGAAAGACAGGTAAGGCGAATAGAAGACGGGCGCGCCCTTAAACTCCAGCCAGGCATTTTTTGCCACGCCCCGCCCCGATTCTTTATTGAGCTTCAATTCGGAAGCATGGATTGCCCAATCTTGGTTGCCCGGACGGCATCCGGTGTAAGTGACACCTTGGTAGCGGGACAAAAATTTATTGTCGCGAAAATATGCCTTGGCAAAACCGCGCAGCGGCGTTTCCGGCACGACAAACAGGGTATCCCTTAACAGGGCTTGGTCAGATGCCATTTTGATGGTCGCAGTGTCGCTATGCACTGCCAAATCGTTTTCGCTGTAATAAACATTACCATGCAGCTCCAAGGTTTGAGTGACGCTGTCGTAATTTGCGGTGTGCGAGGAAGCCCGTTGGTCAGCCCGTTGCATTTCCACGTCACCGTAGTAATTACCGATTTCGCCGTCGAATATTTCCGAATAATCTGATTTGACATCAAGCGGCGAAGTTTGGCGATAATTTTCGGCAGATGCCGGGCGAATATTCTTACTGCGCCTAACCAAACAATTGCGCCAAGGGTCTGCCTTAAAACGGGTGGTCAATTGACGGAAAATAGTTTCTTGTTCAGGCTGGAAAGCGGGGGACAATAGGCTTACGCCAAACAGTCCTTTGGTCTCTTGTTCGTTATTATTACTGTCAGATTGCGGCGGGCAACCGCCCTGTGCACAGGCTTGCCCAAGTGCTTGGACGGCAGCGTCCTTGGTAACTGGCGGGGCTTGTTCGGGCGATTGCAGGTCACTATCCTTGGCGACGGGCACTTGTGTAGATGGCTTGGGTGGTTGCGGCTCTGGAGCGGTTGGTGTAAAAAAAGACGGTGGCTGCTGCCGGGCTTTCACTACGGGTTGGTTGTCCAAAACTGGCGGGGCAGGGGCTGGCTCAGATTCGGCCGGGTTTGCTACCGTAGCGGATGGGCTAGCTGCTTGTGCATCACCCAGACAAGTCCATTGTTGGGTGCGTTGATCTTGTCGGCAGTTCCATGAGCTATCGTCGGCAAAACTGACAGATTCGCTAAGTATAGGCAAAAAAGCCAGAAATAGGCGGCGAAACATAGGATATATAAGTTTATTGGCGGATTAGGTCAACTATCGATAGAATGCAAGTCAGACATTCTACCTTAAAATCAACCTACCATTATAACTAATCTGTCCGGACACAATGATACTTACAGACCTGCGGATAATTGCCCTGAAAGACTGGCTAGAAAATGACTTGTTACTGGATATCTGTGATTTTGCCCCTGCTTCCAGCGATGCCAGTTTCAGGCGTTACTTTAGGGTGATTACCCCAAACAACCGCATGATTGCCATGGATGCGCCGCCCGACAAAGAAAATTGTGTGCCTTTTATCCACGTTGCGGGCTTAATGTCAGCGGCTGGTGTTAAAGTGCCGGATATTTATCAGCAAAACCTTCAGGATGGATTTTTGCTGCTGGAAGATTTTGGCCCGCACTGCTTGCTCGATCAACTCAATGCCAACACCGTTGAACGCTTGTACGGCAACGCGCTGGATAGTTTATTTAAGTTACAAGCCAACACCACCATCCACAACAGCGGCTTGCCCCGTTACGACCAAGTGCTGTTAGACAGGGAGCTGGCTATTTTTGCAGAGTGGTTTATCCAACACCACCTAGACCAGACCCTGCCCGAACAGCTATGGCAATCTGTTTGCAACACGCTGATTAGCACCGCCCTTGAACAACCGCCCGTTTGTGTGCATAGGGATTTCCATTCACGTAATTTGATGGTTTTGGCGGATGCTTTGCCGGGCGTTATCGACTTTCAGGATGCCGTAATTGGCCCCATCACTTATGACCTAGTTTCATTGCTACGGGATTGTTATATAGCCTGGCCAACAGCACTGGTTGACACATTCAGGGACGGCTACCACCAAAGGCTATTGGCGGCAAACCTGCTGGACTGTGATACGGAACAATTCCGGCGTTGGTTTGACTTAATGGGAATGCAGCGCCACTTAAAAGCCTTGGGCATTTTTGCACGCTTGCATGGGCGTGACGGCAAATCCCACTATCTTAACGATATTCCGCGCACTCTAAATTATATTGTGCAGGTCTGCGCTTCCTACCCCGAACTGGTCGAGTTTGGCGGATATTTGCAGCAACAGGTGTTGCCGTCTTTAGGTAAGATAGGAAATCCGCTATGAAGGCAATGATTTTAGCCGCTGGGCGCGGCGAGCGGATGCGGCCTTTAACCGACCACACGCCGAAACCGTTACTTCCTGTATTAGGTAAGCCGCTGATTAGTTATACCTTGGAACAACTGGCAGCGGCTGGTTTTACCGAAATTGTCATCAATCATGCCCATCTGGGCAAACAAATCGAACAACAACTGGGCAATGGGCAGCAATTTGGCGTATCCATTGCCTATTCTCCCGAACCAGAAGCCTTAGAAACCGCAGGCGGCATTATTAACGCCTTACCCTTGTTAGGCAATGAGGTGTTTTTGGTGGTGAATGGCGACATTGCCACTGATTTTCCGTTTGTCCAGTTGCAACAACAGCGGGTTGATTTGGCACACCTTGTTTTGATAAGTAACCCAGACCACCACCCTACAGGGGATTTTTGCCTGGCCGACAACGGCACACTAACCAACACCCCCGGACCCAAATACACCTTTAGCGGCATTGGACTGTATCACCCCGACTTGTTCAAAGACACCGCCCCCGGCAAAAGCAAGCTAGCACCGTTGCTGCATCAGGCGATTGCCGAGGGCAGTGCCAGCGGACAGCATTACCTAGGTTTTTGGATGGACATCGGCACGCCACAGCGCTTGCAAGCGTTGGCAGAGCATTACCGCAACCGCTAAGGCAACTAAAAAGCCTTCAGGGGCAAAAACCAATATAGCGGCGATAGGGCGAGTCCTGCTTCCAAGTAATGGCTTCGGTGTAATAATGCAACAATCCCAAATAACCCAACAAGCCAACCGTGGCGACTTTACGCCAAGTTATGCCAAAAAGATGCTGGCTGAAAAAATTGATCACCGTATCGCCATAAGCCTGCAAAAGGAATGCCGATGCAAATGTAAATAACGGCAACACCAGCACAATCGGTAACTTGCACGCGGCTGCCCAGCGATAAAAGATATTTTGTGGTGCGCCGTTGTGCTTGTTGTAATCATGGGTGACATAAAACGAATAGGCCGTTGCATCATGCACCCAACGCGGCACCAAAATTGCTAAAAAATAGTATTGATGCACATACAGATAATAACTGCTGACCACCAAACCAATATTAGCCCACAAAAACCACTTGGCAAAAGCCGTATCGGCATAACGCTGGCACACCAAGCCACTGACCAGCAAGGCGGCACACAACACACCGGCAACTTGCCGGATAGTGGCGGCCTGTCCTGCATCCAAGCTTTGGTTAAGGAAAATGCCAATATAAATAAAAATGCCCGCTGCCACGCTTAACCATAACAACAGCCTGAAAGCCCATTCTGGCAAACGGCACACCCCCCGCGCCACACCATGCTGTTGTTTTAAAACATGCAACACCGTCCAACAAGCAACCGCTATATAAAGCACCCGATAAGGGATAAACAGGCTGCCCACACCAAACACCACCGCCACCACCGCAGTCATCCACAAAACCTTGCGCCGGAAATGCCGGAAATAATCGCCATTGGTCACCAGTAAGGTGGCACTAGCGATAATATGCGGTGTGCCGAACATAATTTGGAACAGCAGAAAATGCGTAGGGCTACTGGGCAAGTTTTCGCGCAAATAATTATGCCAAAACCCGCCGTCCATCCCTTGCAGCAACAAGCAAACAGGGATGATCAAATACAGCCCCAGTAACCAACGGAACGAAACCAATAATTTGCGCCGCCCCAACCCGCCATCGGGTGCGGGAACGGAAAATGTTTGAGCTGACATACAATAACCTTATATTATTATTTTTTTAGATTACATTAAACCCATTCCCTAGGCTTAAACCCACGTCATCATGAACTTTCAACTACATCCCAAGCTTGAACAGGACTGTATCACCGTTGGCAATTTTGCATTATGCCGATTACTGATGATGAATGACAGCCGCTATCCGTGGTTTATCCTAGTGCCGCAATTATCCGGTATTAAGGAAATTTATCAACTTAATCGCCAGCAACGCAACCAGTTGACGGAAGAGTCTTGCCAGCTTGCCGAACAGCTGGCGCACCTGTATCAAGCCGATAAAATGAACATTGCCGCCATTGGCAATATCGTGCCACAACTGCATATACACCATATTGTACGCCACCAGACCGATAGTGCTTGGCCCGCGCCGGTGTGGGGGAAATTTGACCCGACCCCTTACACTGCCGAAGCTATTAGCACACAGCTTGCACGTCTGCGTGGGCAACTCAATTTAAACGCCCAGTAAGCTTTGATTATGCCGCTAAATGCCCACTTTGCCATAAAATTCATATATAATTGTCCGTTGGCTGCACAGTAATTGACCGTTAACGCACATGGCAAAAAAGAAAAACCTAACTTTTGAAGACTCGCTAGCCGAACTTGAACAAATTGTCTCCCGACTGGAACAAGGCGATATCCCACTAGAAGAATCATTACAAGCTTTCGAACACGGTGTCAACCTGACCCGCATTTGCCAAAAAGCCTTGCGTGAAGCTGAGCAAAAAGTCCAAATCCTTACCGAACAAAACGGTCATCAAAGCCTGGAGCCTTTCACCGATGAGTAACACATCAGCCCTAAAAACATACCTCAGTGTTTGCCAAGCCCGCGTCGAAATCGCCTTACAAAACCGGCTGCCCGAAGCACACATCTTGCCACAAACACTGCACCAAGCGATGCGTTATTGTGCATTGGATGGCGGCAAACGCACCCGCCCGCTGCTCACCTACTGCACCGGCAAAACCTTGGGGCTTGCCCCCGAAGGTCTGGACGGCTTGGCTTGCGCCGTTGAATTCATCCATGTTTACTCCTTAATCCATGACGACTTGCCCGCCATGGACGATGACAACTTACGGCGCGGCAAGCCCACTTGCCATGTCGCCTTTGACGAGGCCACTGCCATTCTGGCGGGCGATGCCTTGCAAGCTTTGGCATTTGAAGTGTTGGCACACGATGCCACCATTGATGCCAGCGCCGCAACCCGCCTAAAAATGATTGCCATGTTAGCCAAAGCCAGTGGCTCACAAGGCATGGTTGGCGGTCAAGCTATCGACTTGGCGGCAGTCGGCAAACAATTGAATCTGGCTGAGTTGGAAAACATGCACATCCACAAGACAGGGGCGCTCATCCGTGCCAGCGTCAACTTGGCAGTGCTGGCAAAAGCTGACCTTGATCCTGCCATTGCCCATAATTTGGATCACTATGCCAAATGCATAGGCCTTTCTTTCCAAGTGAAAGACGATATTCTTGATGAAGAAAGCGACACTGCCACCTTAGGTAAAACTCAAGGCAAAGACAAAGACAACAATAAACCAACCTATCCGGCACTATTAGGTATGGCGGGTGCCAAACAAAAAGCCCGCGAACTGCATGACATGGCGATACAAAGCTTGTCAGCGTTCGGCAGTGAAGCGCAATTGCTTCGTGATTTATCGCTGTATATTATTGAACGCAGCCATTAAACGCCAGCAAAAACCTACTTGCTAGCTCAAGAATTAATTAGGATAATTGCCCCGCTATTTGCCCGCAATGCCGACTAAAGGAATCGACCCCACCATGAACAACCCAACAGCCTGCCCTCTTTTGGACACCATAGCCAGCCCGGCCGATGTCCGCGAACTGCCTAAAGAGCTGCTCAAACCCTTGTGCAAAGAACTCAGGGAATTCCTTACCCACACCGTCAGCGTCTCCGGCGGGCATTTCTCGGCGGGTCTTGGCACAGTAGAGCTGACGGTGGCCCTACATTATGTATTTGACACCCCCACCGACCAACTGGTTTGGGATGTCGGACACCAAGCCTACCCGCATAAAATACTGACCGGGCGCAAAGACCGGATGACCTCCATCCGCACAATGGGTGGCGTTTGCGCTTTTCCAAGCCGTAGCGAAAGTGCCTACGATGCGTTTGGCGTGGGCCACTCCAGCACCTCAATCAGTGCCGCATTGGGCATGGCGGTTGCCTCCGAATTAAAGGGCGAACAAAAACAAATGGTGGCCATTATCGGCGACGGCAGTATCACCGGCGGTATGGCTTTTGAAGCCATGAACCATGCCGGTGCCATGGATGCCAATTTATTGGTTATCTTAAATGACAACGATATGTCCATCTCGCCCAATGTCGGGGCGATGAACAACTACTTGTCGAAAATTTTGACCAGTCGCCTGTATTCGTCAGTGCGCGAAGAAAGCAAAAAAGTGTTAGGCAAAATGCCTAGCGTATGGGAATTGGCCCGCCGCACCGAAGAACATGTCAAGGGCATGATTGTACCGGGCACATTGTTTGAAGAATTGGGCTTCAATTACATTGGTCCGATAGACGGGCATGATATTGACATGCTGGTATCCACCTTAGAAAGCCTTAAACATATCTCCGGCCCGCGCTTCCTGCATATCGTCACCAAAAAAGGCAAAGGCTACCCGCCCGCCGAAAAAGACCCGCTTGCCTACCACGGCGTACCCGCTTTTGACCCAGCATTAGATAGCTTGCCCAAAGCAGCCCCCTCAGCCCACCCAACCTATACCGAAGTGTTCGGCAATTGGTTATGTGATATGGCGGCGGCAGACGATCGCCTGCTGGGCATCACCCCTGCTATGCGTGAAGGCTCGGGGTTAGTAAAATTCTCCGAACAATACCCAAAACGCTATTTTGACGTAGCGATTGCCGAACAACATGCCGTGACACTGGCGGCGGGCATGGCTTGTCAAGGTGGCAAGCCCGTGGTGGCCATTTATTCCACCTTTTTACAACGCGCCTACGACCAACTGATCCACGATGTCGCTTTGCAGGATTTGGATGTATTGTTTGCCTTAGACCGTGCGGGCTTGGTTGGCCCCGATGGCCCGACCCATGCCGGGAGTTTTGACCATTCTTATCTGGCCTGTATCCCTAACATGGTCATTATGGCCCCGGCGGATGAAGACGAATGCCGCAAAATGCTGACTACTGGCTACCATTATCCCGGGCCCGCATCAGTGCGCTACCCGCGCGGCAAAGGCCCCGGCAGCACCGTAAGTGCCAGCTTGGATAGCCTGCCCATTGGCAAGGCAGAAATACGCCACCAAGGCAGCCGCATTGCTATTTTGGCATGGGGCAGCATGGTCAGCCCTGCTTTAACCGTTGGCAAACAACTGGCGGCAACCGTCGTCAATATGCGCTTTATCAAGCCATTGGATGAAGCACTGATACTGGAACTGGCAAAAAGCCATGAAGTCTTGGTCACTGTGGAAGAAAACGTGCTGGCGGGTGGTGCGGGCAGCTTGGTCAATACCTTCTTGCAACAACAACGTATCCTCATGCCAGTGCTGAATATTGGCCTGCCAGATAGCTTTATTGAGCAAGGCACACGCGAACAGCTATTGGCAATCTGTGGTCTGGACAACGCCAGTCTGCTGCAAAAAATAGAAGCTTTTTGCGCCTAATTGACACATTACAAAGCTGAGGCCAACGTGGACAGGTTAAGAAACAAAATCCGTGACATCCCTGACTTCCCCAAGCCGGGCATAATCTTTAAGGACATCACCCCGCTAGTCAAAGACCCTGCCACCCTTAGGCTTGCCGTACACCAATTGCTATATCCCTTTTTAGGAAGGGATATCAATGCCGTGGCGGGCATGGAAGCACGCGGCTTTATTTTTGGCTCGCTGGTGGCATGGGAATTGGGTTTGCCATTTATTCCGCTCAGAAAACCAGGCAAACTGCCCTACGACGTGCAAAGCGTCGCCTACGATTTGGAATACGGCTCAGCCATATTGGAAGCCCATACAGATGCCTTCAACGCGGGTGACAAAGTGTTGGTGATTGATGATCTGCTGGCTACTGGCGGCACAGCAAAAGCCAGCTGCGAACTGATTGAAAAACTAGGTGGCACAGTAGAAGCTTGCGCGTTTGTGGTGGAACTGGATTTTCTGGCCGGACGGGGAAAACTGCAAGATTACCAAGTGCATTCATTGCTACGGTTTTAGCAATGTAGGTCGGGTTTACCCTGAAGGGCATAAAAGTGATAGCGTAACCCGACGCACGCCCTACCCAACACCCCGCAACGGCGCCACTTGCCCACACTCACGGAACAACCGGTAATCCGCCAACACTTGGGCATGGTCAAAGGCCAACAGCGTAGGCAATTCCGCCAGCGTAAAAACAGCACAATTTTTAGCATCATCCGCCGCTTTAGGCAAACCATGCGCTTCCGCCACATACACCGCTGTTACGGTATGCCCACGGGTATCACGGCTAGGGTCAGAATACATGCCCAGCAATGCCGTTAAACGTACATCCAAGCACACTTCCTCGCGGGCTTCGCGAACAGCGGCAACTTCCAGCCATTCGCCCACATCGACAAAACCACCGGGCAAAGCCCAGCCGTAAGGCGGATTGGCACGTTCAATCAACACAATAGGGCGGTCAGGCAGGTCAAGCAATTCTATAATAGTATCTGCCGCCAACAATGGCGTAATCGGTTTTGGCATGGCGTTATTCAAAAAAGGGATATTAAAGCGATTTAAAGCAGCAGCTTAAGGGGCGGGTACAGGGTCTTGCAAGTGTTTTTTGGTCAGCCACGCCATAAAAAAGCACACTGCCAAGCCAAACACAACCAGAATGGTGCGTACTGGCATGTCGGCTTCAACCAGCAAGGCATATATCCCTAGAAGCAATAAGATGGCGACATTTTCGTTAAAATTTTGCAAGGCAATAGAATGCCCCGACCCCATTATCTGATGCCCCCGATGTTGCAATAAGGCATTCATCGGGATCAAAAAACCACCCGCCAAAATACCTATTATCACCAACACCACCAGCGCAAAACGCCAGTCAGACACCCAACTCATACAGATAATCATACCTCCCATTGCCACGCCCAATGGCAGCACCTTAACGGCATTCTGCAAAGGCACATATTTAGCGGCAATAACCGACCCTATAGCCAGACCGACAGCTACCACCGCAGTCAACTGGGTAGCTTGTTCCAAACCAAAATTAAAAGCCACCGCCGCCCAACTGAGGATAAGGAAGCGCAAGGTAGTGCCCACCCCCCAAAACAGCGATGTGACCGCTAAAGATACATAGCCTAACGGGTCTCGCCATAACGCTATAAAACTATGCCAAAAATCGACACATAAGGTGCTAAGGGAGCGGCTTTCCAGGCGATGCTCAATGGGTAGCTTAGGAATAAACAGATTAAACACCGCCGCCAGTGCATACAGCAGCAAAATAATCAGCACGGCCAATTTAGGGGCGGTATCAATACCAGCATTGAATGGCACGGTATCTAAAAATCCGACCATTAACTGCCTAAATTGCTCACCAACCAACAAACCACCGACAATAGCACCTAAAATGACCGAAGTGACCGTAAGCCCTTCCATCCAACCATTCGCCCACACTAAACGGTTTGCGGGCATACATTCGGTTAAAATACCATATTTGGCGGGGGAGTAGAGCGCGGCGCCAATACCGACAATGCCATAAGCAAACAAAGGATGCAGACCCAATAGCATGGCAACACAGCCAGCCACCTTAATGGCGTTACTGATAAACATCACCTTGCCTTTGGGCATGGCATCCGCATAAGTGCCGACAAAAGGTGCCAACACAATAAAAGACACCACAAAAAATTGTTGCAGGGCAGGGGTCTGCCAATCCGGTGCGGACAAATCCTTGAGCAGTTCAATAGCGGCAAATAACAGCGCGTTATCGGCTAGGGACGAGAAAAACTGTGCGGCAAGAATAACAAAAAAAGCCTTGCTCATTATTTCATCCGAATGGGTAGGCGTAGGGTGGTCAAGCCGTTATGCCCACGCAGGAATCTGCTCAATTGCCCTCAACTATCTGGGCTTGCGTGGTGGCTTCAGGCACAGCAAGCGCTTGGATTTTATCCCAATGGATCAACTCCAACTCACCATTAAAATGCTCTACAATCGCCGTGCAGCTTTCCACAAAATCACCCGTGTTGACATACAAAAAGCCGCCAATATCTTTTATTTCCGCATGATGGATATGGCCACAAATTACCCCATCAACGCCTTCGTTGCGGAGCGTGTTGACAATGCTTTCTTCGTAATCAGAAATAAACTGGACAATATTTTTGACTTTAAACTTGATGAAAGCCGCTAAAGAAAAATGCGATTTAATGCCAAAAAACCGCCGCACAACCCTTAAAAAACGGTTGATTTCTAATAGAAAATCATAGCCAGAACTACCCAGCTTGGCTATCCATTGGTGGTATTTGGCAATAGTGTCGTACTCGTCACCATGCACAACCAAAAAACGCTTGCCATTGGCGGTGGTATGGACAACCGAATTTTTAACGACAATATCACCAAACACATAATTGTCATATTCCCTGACATTTTCATCATGGTTGCCGGGTACATAAATGACTTTAGTCTGATGCCGTGCTTTACGCAGGATTTTTTGGATAACAGTGTTATGGTCACGCGGCCAATACATTTTTTTCGACAACGACCAAAAATCAATGATGTCACCCACCAAATACAGTGTTTCGCTATCATTGAATTTAAGGAAATCGAGCAAAATATCCGCCTGACATTGGGTAGAACCCAAATGCAAGTCAGAAATCCAGATGGTCCGATAAGATTTATTGTTATTATTGTCCATACTTAGCCAACTTTCATTAAGAGTAAAACCACCCCATTACCGTAGCAGCGGCAGGGGTAGGGAGGGCATGCTCTTTATGCCCACGCACCAACATAAATGTGAGAATTGTAAATAAACTACATGAAAGTTACATGACAAACAGAAATGTAGCTGCTATGGAAGGTAGGGAGGGCATATTTTTTATGCCCAAGCGGAAATTTCGCGCATGATACCAGTCACTTATTACGCAGACGGCGCTTATGCAAAAAATGCGCTTCCATTTTATGGAAATAAGCGGCTATGCCCCAAATCAGCAAACCGGCAATTGGCAGGGCAAAATACCAATGCGCCTTAGCAACCGCTATCGCTTCCAACAATTGCTCGCCAAAAAAATAAGCCGGAGTCACCGTAATAGCCGCCCAAACCCAAGCGCTCAACAAATTGATGATGGCAAATTTCTTGGCAGAATACTTAGTGATACCAATGGACATCGGAATAGCCGTGCGCAAACCGTACAAATAACGTTGCACAAAAATGATAGGCCAACCGTATTTTTTTAACAACAAATGGGCAATGGCAAACTTAAGCCGCTGCTTATGTAACTTTCGCTGAATGTAGCCCTTGTTGAAACGGCCGATATAGAAATATATCTGGTCACCGGTAAAGCCGCCTAACCCCGCTATAAACACCGTCATAAAATAGTTCATATCACCGGTATGGACGAGAATGCCGCCCATAATCAACCCCAACTCACCTTCTAGGATGCTCCAGATAAATAAGATGATGTAGCCGTATTCTTTAAGCCAACTGACTAATAGTTCTTCCATATTGTTATTTTTCGGCAGGTTGCAAGCCAATATCTGAAGGTATATTTTTAAACCCTATTAGCTTGCGAGGTGAATTGTCACAGAAACTGACTTTGTTGCTTTGTATTGTTGCACAGGGATCAGCTTTTATGCTGTTTTTTTCAAGACCGACTGAAAGCCATTGTTCCCATTTGCTGGATGATGTATTTGATAAGTTATTGTTGGGTCTATCTAAAATTTTCCAGCTAATATTGACATTTTCGTTGGTATTCCATACCATATTACTATTTATGGTGCTGCTTTCAAAAGGAAATATGTATTTTAATAATATATTTCCAATAGTAGAGGAGGAAATAATAATGTTATTTGTGATAGTGTTATTTTCTGGCCATGTTATATGATAAATTGGAGTTGTTAGGTTGGGGTAAGCTGAAATCCATTCATTATTTCTATAGGGTGATTTATATAAAGTATCTGCTAATTTTAACCGAATTAAAGAGTCTCCTCTATTGTGCAAGTATATCCCATAAAACTCAGTCATTATAATGTTATTCTTTAATAGATTATCTCTTCCTCCCCCAATCAAGATGGCCACTGTTCCTGCATTTTTGAATATATTGCCTATTATGTTAAACCCAGATAAGCCGTCATCCAAATAAATACCTTCAACAGTATCAGTGGATAAATCAGAGCTATATTCAATTATATTATTAGCCACATCAACTTTTTTTAATCCATAGCCTGAAATGTCGTGAAAGTTATTGTTTTTAATGGTATTGCCACGCCAAGCCCAGCTTCTGCCGGCATAAAAAGCACCACAGTCAGCACATTCTTTACAAACATTACGGATTTCGTTTTTTTCAAAAACATGATTATTGCCGCTCATGGTTACTGCATTTCCAGCACCATCTTCTATCAGATTGTTTATTGTCAAAGTGCCTACTCCACCGACATTAATGGCTGGTGAGTAGGTTTTTATAATACTGCCGAAATTATTGAAATAGTTGTTTTTAATAAGATTACCAGATGCTTTAAGTTTGATTATATCTCCACCATTCATCTGAACACCTGATGTGCCAGTATCAAAAATATGGCTATTAGTTAATTTGATAGACGTACTATTATTAGCAATTAAAGCATTGGTATCAACATTGCCAATTTCAATTTTATCGAAGGCAATTTTTTCAGAATCATTAATTGTAATAGCTGTACCAATGCTATTTTTAAAAGTTATGTTTCTAAAAACAAGGTGGTCGGCATGGTTAATTTCTAACAGATGACTCAAAGATGACACAACAATAGTATCTGGTTTTAATGTGCTGATGGGTGGGATAAATGAAATAGTGGCTTCCGCTTCATTAAAAAACCATTCTCCCGGAGCATCTAATTGGGATAAAATGTTTTGGATGTAAAAACGTGCTCCAGGTACCAGTGGATAACTGGGTTTTCCGTCTAGCGTAATTATTTGCTGCTTGGCGGATTGGCTTTGAGCTGGAAGATACTGGTCAATCCAATTATTGCCAGGATAAATATGCACTTGAACATGTTCCGCCTCTGCTTCAAAATTAGGTATAGACTCAAATGTATTGAAGTTATTTTTTTCTGGATAAACAGTTTTTACATGCACCCAATCCGTATTAGGCCAACGCGCCAAATGCATTCTTGTACCATTTATAAATAAATTAAAATTGGTAATATGATGACCTTGTAATCGACCACTATTTGAATTAATTGTAGACAAAGCCAAATCCTTCACGGAGCAAGTCCATAAGGGTTTGGAGGTTTCTTTTTGCTGGCAGTGTGTTAATGGCTTGCCGCCACTAATAATTGCGGCATTACTGCTACTGTCAGATTGCCAAACAATATTATGATCTTGTGAACCAGAGTCCTCACTGTTAAAAAGCAATGGCTGTGCCAGTTTATATAGTCCGGGGGCAATATGTACAGTAATCGGTGAAGTAATTGGATTTAATTTTTTTAATTGCCTTATGGACTGCTGAGCTTTGTTCAGTGACAGAAAAGGGCCATTACCGCTTGAGGTATCGTACTCAATTGATAAGCCATTATATGAATCATTGCCTTTGGTCGAAACATAAAAATCTATTGACCAACTAGGTGTGTAATAATTACATAGGAAAATAGCGATTATGAATTTTAGCCTTTTCATATAAAACGGTTATTTATGAAAAAGTGACCTAAGTTTTTTCCACAGATATTAAACAAATTAACCTCTTGTATTCAAGTTTCGTAAAGCTTATCGGCGTACTGAAACAGTACGGTTGGCATTAATATTAAATAATGCCAACCGCTTCGGTTATTTTGACCAGTATTGGTCAACAAGTTCACGAGTTGAACGGATGTTACCTTTGCTGGATGCACCGAAAACAATAGACTCGATATTAGGTTGCTGACAAACCCATTCAATAGCTTCGCGTGGTGAGATAGCACCAGATGCAAATACGGACATAGCAATAGCCCTAAATTTCTTTTCTTTCAAAGCCTTCTCATAAGCTTCAAAGCCGCCAGACATTCTAAAGCCCACTTTATTTATATTAGAACAAATAATCGGATTTTCAATGCCAAGAGACTCTAATACATCAAGCAATTTAGGCATGTTCATAGTAATAAAGCCCGGTTCAGCACCATACCTTACTTTGACATGATTGGCGAAGATACGGAAAGCTTCATTAAAGCCAAGGCCTAATAAAAAATCTACCACTACGTTTTGAAGAAAAATAACGGGGGTTTTTAAGCCCGAAAACATCTTCATTTCCGCATCAATCAACAAAGTGGTCATGCCTTCGATGTCCTTTTTTGCCAAAGACATACCGCTGCGCATGGCAACATCAAGAAAACCTTCTTCAGGAAGAAAGTGTTTTATAGCACCCAACATACCGTGGTCGGTCATTGCATTCGCGTACTTGTGCGCGTAAGGCATACAAGGCATAAATTGGTAATCCGCATAACGCTCAGGGTTGGCACGCATGTGATTACACACTAGCTCGATACGCTCATGGGTTGTACACATAAAGGTTTTAATACCTTCATCATAAGCATTATCAAGTACTTCGATAACGGTATTGATGTCTTGAAAGCGCATAGCTTGGCTACGGGCTTTTTCTTCCGACATGTGATTAACACCGAAGAATTGATTGTCTCCAAAAAGCAAGTTTTCCATGATTTAATTCCAGAATCCAACAGGGTGGTCAATATTGAAAATGTAGGTTAATTGGCGGACAGAAATGGAAAAAAACCTTTCCTTCTCTCACGCGTTATCGGTACGGCTTTATCACCGGTAACGGAAGCACCTTTGGCTGCGTCGGCAATCATCATTTCAATCACCTTATCAGTCATAGCGGCGTTAGAGAAAGAGTTAACGTTATCCAGCTGCTTTTCCTCAATACACTTAACAAAATAATCAAGCTGGGCAGAATACTCCTCACCACGCACATAAAACCAAACTTCTTCAGTCAATTCGGTAATATTGCGTACATTCCAGCCTTGCAGATAGCCTTCAGGAATTTTGGCCGTATCCCTTAAATAAACTTGCATTTCTTGGCGATCGGCAATGATACGGCCTGCAGAACCCCAAATGCTTATTTTGGCACTCATTTTACGGTAAGACTCATCACTCCAGTTCACAGAAACCTGACAGCTTTGACCACCCTCAAAATACAAGCTGCCAAACACTTCGTCGTCTGTTTCCTTAGAGAAAATGCTGTTTAAAACAGAACCACCTACTCCATAAGGCATACCCAGATACCAATTAACCAAATTGATAGGATGGGCAGCATAATCATAAAGACAACCGCCGCCAGCATCCCTTTGTGAACGCCAAGTGCTGCCTTTGGGGCGCATAACAACCGGGCCGTAGGCTTCAGCTAAAACATGTGAAATATCGCCAATGACACCCGCATCCAAAAGACGCTTGACTTCTTGGAAAGTGCCGACAAAACGGTAGTGATAGCCCACTTGGTTAACCAGCTTTTTTTCATCAGCCAAAATGGCTAATTCACGCGCTTCTTCTGCATTAAGATTGAAAGGTTTTTCGCAAAACACATGAATGTTTTTATCCAGTGCTGCTTTTACCATAGGACCATGCATACCTGACGGTGTTGCAATGATAATGGCATCAAGTTCCACCTCACGTAACATGGCATCAAAATCAGAAAATGTAGGAACGCCAGTGTACTTGTTTAAAACATCCAGCACATATCCAGTCCTGTCGCAAATAGCCGCTAATTTAACACCAGGATGGGCATTAATTATTGACTGGTGCGACAACCCCATTTTACCAAGACCTACAACAGCAATACGAATCACAATGTTACTCCTTAATAATTTAATTTTTGTCACTTATGCGTTGCAGAATCCCTGCTATAGCGGCTTCAACAACAAACACGAGTGACCACCAATAACGCTTTGCACGTATTTTAGGTTGGATAATTAAGCGGAACAACCACTCTAATCCCAACGAACGAATCCACTCGGGCGCCCAAGGCACTGCTCCCGAGTGGTAATCGAACGATGCGCCAACACCAACCATCCAAGGGGCGTTTACCCTGTTAAGATGCTTGGCAATCCACGCTTCTTGTTTAACCAAGCCCAACCCAACCCAAACAAAGTCAGGACGGGTATCGTTAATTAATTTAACAATAGCCTTATCTTCTTCATCGGTCAGATCGCGAAATGGCGGGCAGTAAGTGCCTACCACCTGCAATTGTGGAAACTGTTCCTTTAGCTTTTCTGCCATCAATTCGGCAACACCTTCTTTGCCGCCATAAAAAAAATGCCGCCAACCTTTGGACTCGCCAACTTGGCTACAATCCAATTGTAAAATAGGGCCGTTGTAGCGGTTGATTTTTAATCCCCAAAAATAACCAGCAAGAATGACCCCCACCCCGTCACACAAAGAAAAGTTAGCGTTTTGGATAAAATGCATGTGTTCCGGTATGCGTAAGGCATGATACATTGATTCAGTATTGGTGATGGAGATATATCCCCCTGCCTCGCCTTCCACAATACGCTTGTCAATTGCATCCAGTACATCAGCGTGACTACCCGAATAGACAGGAATATTTAATATGTTATCTGTTTTCATCTTTATATGGTTTAGCTCTAAAAAAAGGGAAGCTAATAAGTGTTTACTTTTTTTAGTGTCAGTAAGTTTTACAAGGTCATGTTAATAAACTAAATTGATAGGGATTTACAAATACCATCAACAAAATTATCTATCATATTATCTAGTGTATAAACATTAGCATCTTCGAATGCGGCGGTTTTAATCATATTTAATTTTCTAGGGTCTTGGATCAAAGCCAATACATTTTGTGCATATTCCTCGACACTGTTTCCTGTCATGATGCCATTAATGCCATTTTTCAAATAGGCAATTTCAGGGCTGTGCTTTGCGCCAGATGTGGTTACCATTACTAAGCTGGCACAAAAAGCATCAACAATGTGTAAGCCAACTAAGCCGGGGTTTAACATAAAATCGGCAAGTCTAAAATACAAAGCTTTTTTAGCGCCCTTAGTTACGCCTAGCAGATGCAGCCAAGGGCGAGTAGTAGCGGCATCTTGCATGTATGGCATTGAAGGGCCATCACCTAAAACAATACAATGAAAATCAGGTGATTGCGCATAGATTTTATCAATTGCAGCAACCAAAAAATCTAATTGCTTATCTGGGTAAAGCGAACCGCAAAAAATGCCTATTGGCGCATTTTTAGTGATATCTAAGGCATCACGGGCAGTTCCTAAATCATCTACTGATATCGAAGCTAATTCCTCCCTAAAAGCATTTGTGTCAATTGCGTTATTTAGACAAGTAATTTGATTGCTCGGATAACCAGAGTTTTTAAGGATTTCAACTGTTGTTTGAGTATAGGCAAACCACCAGTCAACTTTGTTAAGCAATAGACGCTTCCATTTTTCTTTTAAGCCATTTGGATAATCGCTCTGAAAATTAACCCCATGCCCCCAATAAGCCAATTTTTGCTTAGACCATAAGCGATTTAATAATAACGGGTAATTAGATAGCAAGCGGTTTTCCTGCATCATCACCACTAGCTCAGCATCTCGAAGCGTCGAAGGAAAAGGTTGCCATACCCAGTCGCGCTCTTTAACTTCAATGTAGTGATTTTTCACAACGCTTGCCCAAGAAAGCACCCCAGTATCATTTCTTATTAACTCTCTACGAGTTGCTTGACCATGAACCAGATGTAAATCAATTCCCTGCAAAATACATTTATTACGCAACAATTCAAATAAACCAGTGCGATAATGTAATAGTCGATGTTGAAGTATAACAACTTTTTTCATATATTTTCCTTGTAAATACCTGGCTTAATGACACATTCATCAAATCCTAGCTCCGAAAAACGAAAACTCCCTTGCTGAATAGCTAGCTCATGTGCATTAATGACTTCAGGATCGTTAAAACGCTTTCCAATTGGTTTTGCTGGTACTCCTGCAACAATTGTATACGCTGGCACGTCGTGCGTGATTACACTATTAGCCGCTATAATACAACCTTTGCCAATAGTTACCCCCGTAAGTATTGTTGCACCATAACCCACCCAGACATCATCACCAATAACAGCTGTCTCATTGATAAACGGGCTAGGTAGCTTTTGACTTGCAATCCAAGGAGAAAAACGGACTGGATACCCTACGGCAGAAAAATCATGGTCATGTCGGCCAATAATGGCGACACGGTTGGCTATAAGGCAAAAATCGCCAATGATGCAATTGGCTTCAATATGAACGTGTTTGCCGATATAAACAAAATTACCAATTTTTAATTGTTTGGGTGCCCAAAGTTTCGTGTCTTTACCTATATGTAAATCCCGACCATATGTTAGATAAGAAGATTTTCCTGCTACTGCAAGCCGTGTCTGCAGTTGCCGTAGAGTCGCCAGAAGCTGTTTTAAGATATTTTTCACCAATACGCCCCATTATCGACTTTATTGGCATCAGCAGGAATGTCTTCAGGGGCGGGACGAACCCAATGTTCGTTGTACAATCGCGAGATTAAAGGTCTATCATCCCAGCGGCGTCCTTTAATTCCGAATAATATTTGCGTAGCCCCCCCTAGGTGTATTGCTTTCTTACCCATGCGTTTAACATGAGCCGCTAATGGGAAACCATAGGCACCGCAGCCGATGATTGCAACATCGTAATCTTTTGAATCTATAGAGGATTTCATGGAATCCAATGCTTCAAACCAATCGTTAAATTCTGATTTATTGCCGGCAGCGGTTTGTACGGCTTTAATGGTTTGCAGGGATTTAAACTTAGGCAGCATTTTAATGTCGTTGAAAAGCAGCGTTCTGTTTTCATGGTATTGCCGTTCGATGGTTGTATTGAAGGGGTGTACTACTAAAACCCTAAGATTTTCTAGATGCTCAGTCCATGGATTTTCAGAAAGGTAAGGTTCAAGCCCTCTCAACTCAATTCTAATGGCATCCGGGAAATTTTTTAAAACCAGTAATTCTTCAATGCGCCAAGAACCAAGAACATCTAACTGCTTCATGTCATCGAACATAAGTTTCGAAAACTTTTCAATTGCCTGATCCGAAACAGGAAAAAAACCCGAAAGATCGCGAATTGAATGATGGACTCTTTTTCTAAGTGGAAATCTAGCAAAGTTAGGTAAAAGGGGATACAGTAAAGCTTGGAGTTCTGTTGATCCAAACCTTGCTATCATAGACGGCTTGTCTTTTTGAAGTTCTGAACGAATAATGGACGAACAAGCTTCACCTGATATTGGTGATGGGTAAAGTAATTTTGTCAGTGATTTGTTTAAATTCATAAGTATTATATACTCCAAGTTTTCAAAAAAAGACCTATAAATAGATATTAAAAGTGAATAATTGACTACCTAGAATAGTAAGGTAGGACAAAAATGTAAGCTACCAATTCATATCAAGTGTAAGTGTGGTTTATTACAAAAATTATTGGTAGTGGTTGAATCTTGACTGTTTTGTGTAAAATGCACGTCATGATAACAGAAACCCATACTTGCACCCGCTGCGGAAGTGATCACCTGACCCGTAACGGAAAAACCAAAGCGGGGAAACAAAAATTCCGCTGCCACGCC
>CAIYOW010000071.1 GCA_903927955.1 uncultured Methylococcaceae bacterium
ACTGACCCTGACCGCCGCCCAAGTCAGCGCCGATTTGGGCGTATTGAACGCCATCAATTCGCCTTACCTGTTATCGGTCAAAGACACCGTTGCCAATATCAACACACTGTCCCTGGACCGCGTGCATAACAGCCAGATCGAAATCATGCCCACCTCCCTGCTGGCCACCCTCACCGAAAACAGCCAAGTCGCCGACCTCAACCTGTCACTGATCAAACTGGCCGGGTTATCCATCACCGAAAAGGTCTACCACACCACCGGCACCGAAGTGGACTTGGTCAACAGCAAAGGCGTGGTGGTCAACCAACTGATCTTCACCCACGACACCGAAGCCCAATTGCATTTGTTGGGCATCGGCAGCACCGTGGTGCATGTGTTGTAAGGCTAACTGGACAGTGCGTCATCACTCCTTAAAGGATTGTTGGCGCTTTGTACGATTACTGCCATTTGACTCAAAAAACGCATACTCTCTTATAGAGCCATAAGTCATTATTAACAATATTGCCAATATCCAAAACATGTGAACACAGCAAACCTATTCCAATTAGCCGAAGCGTGTTTGTATCGGACTAATAATGACGAAAAACTGGCACTGACCCATCAAGCGTGGCAATTGTTGCAACAGAGCCTGCTAAGCTTTGCCGACACCACCCCAGTGTTGCCGATTGGGCAAGTGCAATTCCCGCAACGCCCGCTGTTAAAAGCCCCTCGCGACATGCCTAGGCGCAGGCTCAATTCTGCCCACGGCACGGTGGCATTTTTCCACGCCATTGCCCATGTTGAATTTATGGCAGTGTATTTGGCATGGGACATCATTTATCGCTTCCGTGGCTTGCCCGAAGCCTTTTACCGCGATTGGCTGCAAGTCGCCGTTGAAGAAGCCCAGCATTTTACCTTGCTAAACGAACATTTACAGACAATGGGCAGTGGCTACGGTGAGTTGCCCGCACATGCCGGTTTATGGGAACGTGCCACCGACACCGCCGATGACCTGTTGGCCCGGTTGGCTTTGGTGCCGCGTTGCATGGAAGCCCGTGGCCTTGACGTTACCCCCAGCTTGATTGAAAAATTTAGACAGATGGGTGACCAGCCCAGTGTGGCGATTCTAACCCGAATATTGACCGATGAAGTCGGGCATGTCGCCATCGGTTCAACCTGGTTTAAATGGTTGTGTGGGCAACATGACCTGCAATCAGAAGGTGAATACCAGCAACTGATCACCCAATATTACAAAGGCGGCAAGCCAAAAGGCCCGTTTAACCGAGAATTGCGTATAATTGCAGGCTTCTCACAGGCTGAGCTGGATTGGTTGGAATCGTCAACATGAACACACAGAAAAATTTTGCTTATCCGTTGCTTGCTTCAGGCTTCAGGACTTTTTTTGCCTTGGCGGGATTATCCGCGCTGTTCTTGATGTTGGTGTGGCATGCCATTTATAAAAACGGGGCGATACATGCCAATTACTTCAGCCCAACCGTCTGGCATGCCCATGAAATGTTATTGGGCTATACGGTGGCAGTGATTGCCGGTTTTTTACTGACCGCAGTCAAGCATTGGACAGGGCAACCAAGCATCTCCGGCAAAGCCTTGGGTGGTCTTGCCATGATTTGGCTGTATGGGCGCATTTTGCCGTTTTATAGCGGTTTGCTGCCCGATGCCATGATTGCCGTGGTTGATCTATCTTGCTTACCGCTATTGGCGTGGCAAGTCAGCCGCCCCATTATGGCAGCCAAACAACCGCAGCATTTGATTTTTGTCGGATTGTTGCTATTGATTACCTTGGGCAATGCCCTCATCCATGCGGAAACATTAGGCTTGGCTGATCACTTGGCGGGTACAGGATTGCAACTGGTTATCGGTACTATGGTCACTTTAATCCTAGTGGTTGCCGGAAAAGTCTTGCCCTTTTTTGTGGAGCGGGGCATAAAAGGCACTTTGATAATGCACCATCCGCTATTGGATGCCCTTGCCATTGCCAGCGCCGCAGTCATGTTTCTTTTGCAGTTGTTCAACCAGTCAGGTATTTTGCTAATGCTGGCAGCAGTGCTGGCACTATTGGCGAATAGTGCGCGGTTGGCCTCTTGGTATGTACCCAGAATTTGGTATGTGCCGCTGTTATGGATACTCTACTTGGGTTATGCTTGGCTTATCCTTGGTTTTGCCCTGACCGCACTTGCCGCACTTAATTGGGTCGTGCCGGTTTTGGCATTACATGCCTTTACCGTGGGCGGCATTGCCGTATTGACTTTAGGGATGATGGCGCGGGTGTCGTTGGGCCATACCGGCCGTGCTTTGCAAATATCCAATACCATCGCCATTGCTTTTGTATTGATCAACATCTCTGCCGTGTTGCGCGTGCTGTTGCCTATGGCCTTGCCGGACGGCTATAACCTGCTTGTCTATCTGGCCAGCTTGGCGTGGCTCGCTGCATTTGCCTTGTTTGTCTTGGTGTATTTGCCTATGCTGACCGCCGTTAGGGCGGATGGGCAAGCAGACTGATTTGTTGACAGTAGCCAGCCACTATTGATGCTTAGAGAAATTAGACCCATTGAAGGCGGTTGTCCGCAACAGTTTTCCTTGCTGACGGAATTTTGCGTTCCTTTTCCAGCCCCCATAAAACCAGATTTTTCATTCATTGATTTATTTGCTGGGATTGGTGGCTTCAGAATTCCCCTGCAAGCCATCAATGGCCAATGCGTGTTTACTTGCGAGATAAATCCCCACGCCCAGCAAGCCTACCAGCTAAATTTTGGCGACAAACCGCAGGGCGACATCACCACCTTGGATTTAAACGTAGTGCCTGAACACGACGTGTTGACGGCAGGATTCCCCTGCCAACCATTTAGCATTTCCGGCAAAATGAAGGGCTTCGAAGATACCCGAGGCACACTGATTTATAATGTTTTCCAAATTATTGACTTAAGAAAACCCAAAGTGGTGTTTCTGGAAAACGTCAAGCATTTGCTGCATCACGATAATGGCAACACCTTAAAAACCATCATTCGGGACTTGGAACACTTGGGTTATGTGGTGTCCGCAAAAGTGTTGAACGCTTCTGACTTCGGCGTGCCACAAAATCGGGAACGGATCATTATCATTGGCCACCCATCCAAAAAATTTGATTTTTCGCAATTACAGACTAAGCCCAAGCCGACGCTAAAAGCTTTTCTGGAACAAGATGCCCCGTTTGAGTTTCTTAATGAACCCTACACCTTGCTGACTGATTATAAAGTGCAAGACAGCGGCCTGATTTTTATTGGCTACCGTAACAAATCCATTAGAAAAGCAGGGGTGAGGCCCGGTACAGAAAACCTGTCACGCGTCCATAAGCAACCCAATAGGATTTATTCCACCGAAGGGCTGCATCCTGCCTTGCCGTCACAGGAAACATCAGGTAGGTTTTGGATTTACCACCAAGGCGCAGTCAGAAAGCTGACCATAAAAGAATGTTATAAAATCATGGGCTTCCCTGATGAATTTAAGATAAGGGGTAATAGCACCGAACTTTACAGGCAAGTCGGCAATTCTGTTTGTGTGCCGATGATTCAGGAAATTGCCAAAGCCATCAAAACGCAGCTATTATCCAATGACTGAACAAACGCCAGCAGAATTTTTAAAGTCTCATTATGAACAAGCAATGACCTTAGTTGGGTCTAAGGATACGATAACGTCACATTTAACCGAAAACGAACAGTCACTACTGAATATCGTACTGCGCTACTCGGAACAAGCTAAAGCCGTACTGACAGTATTGATTACCAGTTTGGTTTACAAAATATTCAATCCAACACAAGATGTCCGCAAGCATCAGGTCAGTATTGCTGGCGGTTATTCGGGGGAGATTATTTGATAGCAAATAGACTTGTTTTAACATTAAAGAACAATTAGTTAGCCAAATAAAAATTCCATAGCCCCGCACAAATCCCAAGAATGACATCATATAAAACAAAGTCATGTAAACGAAGCCTGTCGGAAAGGGTTCTAAACCGCTTCAAGCCCGCAAAACTATTTTCAACGTGAATCCTCCCTGAGAATACCAGAGCTATTTGATACACCCCCACCATTTGAACCGCAAAACTATTTTCAACGTGAATCCTCCCTGAGGCCAGGGGTTTGTTTTCGTCCTTTTGAAGCTCAGTCAATGGTTTGTTTTTCGTTTTTTTTATGTGGAACAGATATGGCACTGCATCCATGTTCTTTTGCAATCCCCAAACAACCCAAGTCAACTTTTATGTTAAATTTTTTTAAACCATTTTTTACAAGGCGGGAATTCTGTTTCTAATAGGGAAAAATCGTGGTGCTTGCCGATATAGACGGAGCTTAACTATTTTATAAATTTAGACGTTGTTGTTATTGCCATTGTTTTTAAGGTATGGGCTTTTTTTTACCGGAATAAGTTTCTTTTTGTCCCTCATTGTTGCCGGGGCGTTGAATGCGCTGTTCAGTTGCATCAATGATCAGGTCCGTTTCATTTTAAAGCTCTTCAAAGCCGTTGACAGCCAATAGCTTACGCTTTGGCATGTGACCCAGTGTATCTAAGGTTATTTTAAGTGTCCCCAAGCCAATGTTTGGGTTATGTTTTGCATTGGAACCGTTCATGGCGCAAACAATCCCTAAAACATCATAGGTCAATCCTGATTTATGGCTAAACAAGGCAAACAACAAACGCTCTTCCTCATTTGCTATGCGATAGCCAATATTGGCCTCAACTTTGTCTTGTGGAAAGCCTTGCTTTATAACGGTCAAAATAGGACTTTTCAAATAAGCCTGACACTATTTTAAATTGCTCCTGATCCATATGCCAACCGCAGATCGCCATTGCCTGTCTTGTTTTAAGCCGGAAACTGTAAATTTCAATTTTTTAGGCTATTTAGTTAAATAAATTTTAGTTTATTGTTAACATTTTTTTCAGTTAAAACAAGTCTATTGTTTGAAAATAGAGATATTACTTATTTACGGAGGTATCATTACCTTCACCAAACATTGACTTCATTTTTTCATTATTAAATGAGCCATCATATTAGTTTGCAGTCTCGCTAGCTCATTTATACTTAATAACTGATGTTACGCACCCCGATTCCAAAAAGCGTATCATTCTAGGATGGATAAAGAAAAAACAGAGCTCTACACGGACTACCTGA
>CAIYOW010000072.1 GCA_903927955.1 uncultured Methylococcaceae bacterium
AGACCTGCTGGCCTACCCGCCCATCCACGAAGCCCTCACCATCAGCCAAGAAGCCGCCTACAGCCGCACCGAACTGCTCGCCTACCAAGACGTGCTGGATGCCATCCGCACCGAGACCGCCTATGTGGGCGAGAAGGTGACTGAAGCCAAGGCGAGGGGCAGGGAAGAAGGCATCCAGTTGGGCAGGGAGGAGGGTATTGAGCTGGGACGGGAAGAAGGTATTGAACTAGGCCGCCGTAACGAGAAACTGGCCATTGCCAACAACCTGCTGGCGGTGCTGGATGATGCCGCCATCGCGGCTATCACCGGCTTGCCGGTGGATGACGTGCGCCAACTAAGGGATGCCTGACCATGGCTACAACTTATTGGCTTCCGTAATGGGCAAAAAGCCCCCTATGCCCCGCTCCTTTATACCGTTTTAAGTTCAAGTTGCTTAACAAACACCAGCAAGCGGTTGTTGGCGGGCATCGCCATGTCATCCTGCAACACTAAACCCGCTTGTCGGGCCAATGCTTCTACGGCCTCAAAATCACGGATGCCGCTTAACGGGTCGCGGTTTTTTAGCCATTGGTCAAATTGTGCATTGCTGTCGCTGGTATAGCATTGCTGGTAATTGAACGGCCCGTAAATGCACACTTTTGCGCCAGCATTCAGATGCTTTGCTAAGCCGCTAAAGAACAGTTGCACCGAACGCCAAGCCATAATGTGCAAGGTGTTGGCAGTAAACAACGCACCAATGGCAAAATCCCCATGCAACCAGACGGTTTCGGATACATCCAAGCATAATGGCGGGTTTATATTAGCCAGTGCCGCTTCATCCAACCACATTTGCATCCCGGCAATATTTTCCGCTAGGTCTGTTGGTTGCCAAACCAGATGGGGCAATTGTCCGGCAAAATAACAGGCATGTTGGCCGGTGCCGCTGCCAATTTCCCATACCGTCACGGCTTTGGTGAACACGTTTTGTAATACTTGCAAAATGGGCACTTTGTTGTTTTCGCAAGCTTGTGAGAAAGGTTTGTGGGTCATAAGTATTTTTACAAAAAAATGAACAGGTTGATTTTTATGTCAGTGTGTTAATACTATAGCAACGCCCGCCTTTTTAGGATGACTGCTTTATATGCAAGTGAAACTGATTGCCAGCATAACAGAAACTGACCGCGCCGATTGGAACAGCATTGCCGGTATCGGTTATCCGTTTTTGCGCCATGAATTTTTGTCAGCCTTGGAAGATAGCGGTTGTGTAGGCGCAGACACCGGCTGGTTACCGCAGCATTTGTTGGTGATGGAAGGCGAAGTGCTGTTGGCAATTATGCCCATGTACCGCAAAAGCCATTCTGCTGGCGAATATGTGTTTGATCATGCTTGGGCGAATTTTTACCATCAAAACGGAGTGGCTTATTACCCAAAATGGTTGGCGGCAATCCCCTTTACCCCTTGCCAAGGGCCGCGTTTAGCTTGCCGTGCTAATGGGGATGCCGCAGCCATCAAAAAGTTAGTGTTTGCTTTTATCAGCCAGCAAGCGCAAGATCAGGGCATTGCTTCTTGGCATTGTTTGTTCCCGCCACCCGACCAAGTTGACGGTTTTGGTGGGCTGCCTGTTAGTGTCCGTGAAGGTGTGCAATTCCAGTGGTTTAATCACGGTTATCGGGATTTTGATGATTTTCTCGAGGCCATGACTGCCAGCAAGCGCAAAATGGTCAAACGTGAACGCCGTAAAATTGACGAACTGGGTATAAGCTTCAGCTTGCTGGCTGGCGATCAGGTGAGTGAACTGCAATGGCAAGTTTTTTATCGTTTTTACGCACTGACCTACCTTAAAAAAGGCTCTAAACCTTATCTGAATTTGGCATTTTTTGTGGCTTGCGCCCAAACCATGGGGGAACAGATGGTGTTGGTTTTGGCAATCAAAGAAGGCCGTTATGTCGGGGCGGCACTAAGCTGGGTCGGCAACGATACCTTATATGGACGATACTGGGGTTGCTATGAAGAATATAACTTCCTGCATTTTGAAGCTTGCTACTACCAAGGCTTGGATTATTGCCTTGCCAAGGGTTTGCAGCGTTTCGATTCCGGCGCACAGGGCGAGCATAAAATTGCCCGAGGTTTTGAACCGGTCAGCACGTATTCCCTACATTGGCTAAAAGACCCGCGTTTTACCGCCCCGATTGCCGATTTCTTGACCCGCGAACAGGCCAGCATCAGGGCATATAAAGACAAGGCCGCGCAATACCTGCCCTTTAAAACCATAGCAAATAAGGCTTGAAAATTACCCGTTAACTGCTACATTGACGGTTTAGTTTTAATTTTCCCTGGAACAAGGCATGACCGAATATAAAAAATACGAATGTGTGATTTGTGGCCATATTTATGATGAGGCCGAAGGCGACCCCGAGTCGGGCATTGAAGCGGGCACATTATGGGCGGATGTGCCCGATGATTGGATTTGTCCGGTGTGCAGTGTCGGTAAAGACCAGTTTGAACTGCTGGCCTAAAGGGGTCAAATAGCAGGCCGTGCCGCTGCTTTGAACACGGCCTTGCTTAATGTGCTTTCCGTCGCATGATCTAGCATAGGAGGCGGATAAGCACAGGTAAAATGCAAGGCGTGCCATTGATGGATAGTTTTGCTGGGCACGCCATTTAACTCTGGTAGCCAGTGGCGGATGTAGTGGCATTCCGGGTCAAATTTTTTCTGTTGCAGCCACGGGTTAAAAATCCGGAAATACGGTTGGGCATCACAACCGGTCGAGGCCGCCCATTGCCAATTGCCGTTATTCACACAGGGGTCATAATCGACCAATTTTTGCGCAAAATAACGTTCCCCCCACCGCCAGCTAATATGCAAATCCTTGACTAAAAAGGAAGCCACCACCATACGCACGCGGTTATGCATAAAACCACTCGCGTTCAGTTCACGCATACCCGCATCAACCAACGGAAAGCCGGTTTTGCCCTCGCACCATTTTTGGAAGCTATCGGGGTTGTTATCCCAAGGCAGGTTGGCATATTGCTTCTGAAAAGCCGCGCCGAACACCTGCGGATAGTGGAAAGCAATATGGGTAAAAAAATCCCGCCAGTACAATTGCCTCAGCAATGGATGCCCATCGCCCAATTGCTGGCTGATGGCATGATAAATTTCCCGCACCGAACAAGTGCCAAATTTTAAATGTGCCGACAGTTTGCTGGTGCCGGGCAAGGCCGGAAAATCGCGCATGTTTTGGTAATCGTGATAGCTTGATAAATCATCGAGTATGCCCCGCGCGGCACTGCGTCCACCCATGATGCAGGATTGCTTACAGGGCACTTTAAATGCTGCCAGTTGGATTCCGCTATCGCCAATCGGTAAAAAATTATTTCCTGCCAGCGGCTTAGGCAATGCGACCGGCAAACGGGCCGCATTTTTGTAAAACGGGGTGAATACTTGGTAGGGCGTTTGCCCGTTTTTAAGCACTTGCTCCGGCTCATTCAACAAAGCATCGGCAATATAATGCAATGTTATGCCCAAGGCTTGGCAAGTGTCGGCAATATCCGCGTCACGGTGACGGCTGAACGGCGTGTAATCGCGGTTGATAAACACCGCATCAATGCCTTGCCCGCTGTGCAGCTTTGTTATGACCTGTTCGGGTTGCCCCTGATACAAAGCCAGCTCGCCGCCGTTATGCTTCAGTTGCTGTTGCAAATCAGCCAGCGACTGCAACATAAATGCCAAAGCGGGTTGGCTTTGGTAAGGATGTGCCTCAATTTGTCTGGGATCAAAAATAAAACAAGGCAGCACTTGTTGGGATAACTGCAACGCCTGATTAAGGCCGTTGTTATCGGTTATCCGCAAATCGCGCCGGAAAATGAACAAAGAACGGTGATAGCGGGTCATGGGCGTTTAATCGACTTTAAAGTGGAGAATTAAGCGGGCCAGGCTTTTATGTCAAGAGGTAAAACCTTAGGCACGTCGTTTAGCCGGTGGTTGTTTAGTCCGGATAATGGGTGATAAGCCAACGATCAAATGTTTTTTCCTGTTTATCCCGCGCAACAAAATTTATGTTGCTGGATTGGTGGGCATTTTACCGAGCCATACGAGCAAAAAACGCAGCAATCCCCCCGTTTTGGCTTAAGTAAAGCCCCACACCCTTTGCAATCGTAAAAAAACTGGCAAGCATGAGTTGGTATAGTTTCGGTTTCACTGTGTCCGCAATGCGGACAGGTAATTATTGAAGTTAAAATAACGCTATGCATTTTTCCGATTCTTTAAATATGGATAACCAACTGCTTTTGTTGCTTCGGTCAAGTTTTTCTTGATACTGTCTTTTTTATGATATGGTTTAGCGGGTGGATTAAACCGTGCGCATAGAGCGTATCCTGTCCTGCTTCCGCCAGTTGTTCAGCTGCCTATTTCCCCGACTTAAAAGTATAATATCCGCTAACACTAGCCAGTTCAGATAAAATAACAAGCTTTGGCTATATCATGCCATTGCCGCCTAAAACAATGCCCTCAGGCATTTAAGCATCACCCTTTAAGCACCACTCAGGATTAACCATGTCTGACATAGAAATCGCCCAACAAGCCACCATGCAGCCCATCATTGCCTTGGCTAAACAACACTACGGTATAGATGCCGAACACCTTGACCCGATTGGCCATTACAAGGCCAAAATATCGCTGGAATATATCAATAGCCTGGCGGATAAAGCAGACGGCAAATTAATTCTGGTCACCGCCATTAGCCCGACCCCAGCCGGTGAAGGCAAAACCACCACCACCGTCGGTTTGGGTGATGCGTTAAACCGCATTGGCAAAAAAACCATCATGTGCTTGCGCGAGCCTTCCTTAGGGCCGTGTTTTGGCGTTAAAGGCGGGGCGGCGGGCGGCGGTTATGCGCAAGTGGTGCCGATGGAAGACATCAACCTGCATTTTACCGGCGATTTTCACGCCATTGGGGTGGCGCATAACCTATTGTCGGCATTGATTGACAACCACATCAACCACGGCAACGAACTGGATATTGACCCGCGCCGTATCCAGTGGAAACGGGTGGTGGATATGAACGATCGCGCCTTGCGGAATATTGTCGTCGGCATGGGTGGGGCGGCTAATGGCTATTTGCGCGAAGACGGTTACGATATTGTGGTGGCTTCCGAAGTGATGGCCATTTTATGCCTGGCGACCAGCCGTGCTGATCTGAAAGGGCGTTTGGGGCGTATTGTCATTGCTTACAAATCGGACAAAATCACGCCCGTATACGCCAGCGACCTGAACGCACAAGGCGCCATGGCAGCGTTACTGAAAGATGCCATCAAGCCCAATTTGGTACAAACCTTAGAAAACAATATCGCCATTATCCACGGCGGCCCGTTTGCCAATATCGCCCACGGCTGCAACACCGTGACCGCCACCCAAACCGCCCTAAAACTGGCTGATTATGTAGTGACTGAAGCCGGTTTTGGCGCAGATTTGGGCGCGGAAAAATTCATTGACATCAAATGCCGCATGTCCGGCTTAAAACCCTCCGCCGTGGTGTTGGTGGCAACCGTGCGGGCGTTAAAATTCCACGGCGGTATTGCCAAAGAAGAGCTGAACCAAGAAAATCTGCAAGCGTTAGCGCAAGGTTTTGCTAACTTGCAACGCCATTACCATAACATCACCGAACATTATGGCTTGCCGTGCGTGGTGTGCATCAACCATTTCACTTTTGACACCGAAGCGGAAATCAACTGGTTGCAAGCACACTGCCAACAACTGGGGGCCACTTGCATCGTGTCCAAACATTGGGCGGCGGGTGGTGCGGGTGCAGAAGCCTTGGCTCATGCCGTTGCGGCGGTGGTCGATACACGCGAAGCCACTTTTAACTATGTGTATGATGAATCATTGGGGTTGTGGGAAAAAATAGCCACCATCGCCACCAAGTTGTATGGAGCGGCAGGCATTACCGCCAACGCCAAAGTGAAAGCCCAACTGGCTGCTTGGCAAGAACATTACGGGCATTTCCCGATTTGCATGGCGAAAACACAAATGTCCTTTTCCACCAACCCCAACAGCAAAGGCGCCCCTTCAGGCCACACGGTGGAAATTAGTGATGTCAAGCTTGCCAATGGCGCGGGTTTTATTGTGGCCATTGCCGGTGATATGATGACCATGCCCGGCTTGCCCAAAGTACCCGCCGCCGAGCGGATAGACATTGATGACAACGGTAAAATTTCCGGGCTGTTTTAGGCTTCGGCTACGCTCAGCCAACGTGCTTCGATTCTAGGCGACCTGAGCAAATCGGTTCTGCACGTTCCCTGAGCGAAGTCGAGGGGAGCGGCAACCAAGTAAAAAGCCGTAAGCTCAGTTAATATTTCTGGCCTCAATAATGGACAGGTATTCGCTTAGTTTGGGTCGATAGAGAAACGCCCCTAATGCCGACACTAAGCTAAAAATATACAGGGTATTATAACCGTCGCCCAATAGATACATGATAAAGCCGAAACCACCAATGCTGGTGACCAAAGCCATAGAAACGGCAACAGCCACCTGATAGCGGTTTTTTGATGGCTGTGTGCCGGGCATGGTTTGCGCCAGCCTCAATTGGATATAGCGCATTAGGTTGGTGACAGGCAGCATAATTATTGCCAACACATATAACAACGTCCTGACCAGGATGCGTTGCTGTTCGGGCAAAGGCTGTTGCAATGCCTCGCCGCTGATAAGGCTGGTGATAATCAACGCCAGCAAAGCCAGCATCACCCCCCCAACCAGTAACCAAGGTAACAACATATCCGCTTTACAGCGGCTTGGGTCAATAGATTCTTGCATAATATTTCCTAGGGCCTGCTTATTAAGCTACCTGACATTTGGCCCGCTAATCCCATTCAAAAATTTTCCATAAGTTGACATGACCATCTTGGCTCATATCACTGCGGCGGCTATCCAATGTGCCATCACCGTTAGAGTCCAGAAAATAATAGGAAGGGCCAATATCCGGCACCACTTTAATCATGTACAACCTGCCACCCACCCGATATTCATGCATAATATCATTGCCGCGCCGAACAATAGTAATATCCGGTTCCAAAGTTTCACCGCTTTGCACCGGCAAAGGCGGCTGTGGCGCATCCGGCACATTCTCCAGCGGCACTTGGTCATCGGCAAAAACGCTGCAAGCAACAAGCAAGATAGGCACTATAAAACGGCGCATAGGCAATTCCGGTTAGGATAAAACTACCTTATATTATGACACGTTTGCTTGCACCCCGCGTAATGCCCTCATAACTGCCCATTTGCAATTGCCAAGGCAGTTAACGTCGATTGTCTAAAAAACCTTCATTGTTTAGGCCGTTGCTGTCAATGATTGTCAATATTTGACATATCGCCATAAACCGTGGTAGTGTCGGATAACCACCAGCATAAGCAGACGAGGAAGCCCACCTTGGGGTGGTCATAGCATTAGAAAGTGCTACCATAAAGTTGGCATCAATGAACCCGTAAGCTGGTTCGATTTTAAATAATCCACTTAATTTATGAGGTTAACCCATGATTGCTGTATCGCTGCAATTGCCGGATGAGCTGTCAGACCGTTTGCAAAACTTGGCCGACTTAACCGGGCGTAGTAAAACTTTTTATATGCTAGAAGCCATTCAAACACACCTTGATGATCTAGAAGATGTTTATCTGGCTGAACAGGAATTGGAAGCCATCCGCTCAGGCCAGTCGCAAACCGTATCGCTGCAAGCATTAATGACGCGTTATGGCATGGAACATTGAGTTTTCATCATTAGCACAAAAGAATTTGCAGCAATTGGACCCGCCGGTAGCACGTCGAATCCTTTCTTTCTTAAATGATCGGGTCGTTGCTTTAGACAATCCCCGCAGTGTGGGTGAACCCCTTAAGGGGTCTAGGCTAGGTGAGTTTTGGAAGTACCGCGTCGGTGACTATCGGATCATCAGTCATATAGAAGATCATTCATTACGGATTCTGGTGGTAAAAATTGGTAACAGACGAGAAATTTATCGTTGAAGCCAAGTTTGCTTTATCTGGCGGATTTATCCTGACCATGTGAATGCTAATGCTAACCTAAAAACAGCCGTGACAAACCGCGCGGGGTCGGCAATGCCGTACTGTTGGTCAAGTTGATAGCGGGTATAAGCCGCACAACTTGCCAGCAACCATAGTACCAAAAACAGCAGTAAGTGACGCGTGGTTTAGGCCGTTGCTGTCAATGATTGTCAATATTTGACATATCGCCATAAGCCGTGTTAGTGTCGGATAACCACCAGCATAAGCAGACGAGGAAGCCCACAATGACGATGAATGTCAACCTTACCCCACAGCTTGAAAACATGATCAAGCAAAAAGTGACATCCGGCCTTTACAATTCCGCCAGCGAAGTTGTCCGCGAAGCGTTGCGCCTCATGGATGCGCAGGACAGGCTACGGGATGTTAAGCTCGAACAACTGCGGCAAGATATCCGTGACGGCCTTGACAGCGGCGAACCGACACCGTGGGACCCCGAAGAAATCAAACAGGAAGGCCGCAAAAAAAGGGCGGCACGGATGAATGCCAGCCATTGTTAAGCACCCCCGCGCCAGAACCGACCTGGCCTAAATATGGGACTATATAGCGGATGACAGCGAAGAGCGGGCGGATGATTTTGTTGGCCACCTTGACAAGAAATTTCACGCGCTGGCGCAACAGCCCGGTCTTGGCCGTTTGCGAGATGAACTGCTCGTAGGCTTGCGGAGCTTTCCTATTGGCCGATATGTTGTTTTTTATCGTTCCTCGTCGCGCGGCGTCGAGATTGTCCGTGTCCTACATGGTGCGCGTGACATCAACACAGGTTTTTTTACTGACTGATGTTACGCACCCCGTAATATCTGCAACTCCTCATACGCCATCTGGTTCGCTTTTATAAACAACTTAGCCCGTGTGGCGAAATGGTTGGTTTTATGTTTGATCTTCAAACATTCCAGCTTGAACACGGCATAGATGGACATGAAGATGTGG
>CAIYOW010000073.1 GCA_903927955.1 uncultured Methylococcaceae bacterium
CCATCTATGCCGTGTTCAAGCTGGAATGTTTGAAGATCAAACATAAAACCAACCATTTCGCCACACGGGCTAAGTTGTTTATAAAAGCGAACCAGATGGCGTATGAGGAGTTGCAGATATTACGGGCTGCGTAACATCAGTGAATAAGTACTTATGCATCTAAGCACAAGCAATGCAGTTAGCCGACCAGCCTAATACCACCAAACTTATCCAAACTAATCAACTGTTGCTTATAAAGCGCGCCAATAGCTTGTTTGAAGACTTTTTTACTCACCCCAAATTCGGCATAAATGGCTTCCGCCGGGCTTTTGTCGCTAAGCGGCAAAGCCCCGCCCTTGGCTTGTAGCCGCGCCAAGATAATGTCGGTCAAGGCTTCCACTTTGCCATAGCCCGGCTCGTACAGGCTCAGGTCAATTTTTAAGTCTTCGCGGATATGTTTGATATAACCGTCCAATTTTTGACCTTTCCGCACCGGTTGGAACAGCTCATTTTGGAATAACATGCCCCAATGGGTATGGTTGACAATCGCTTTGACACCCAAGTCGGTTTTGTCAGCAATTATTAGCGATACTTTTTGTCCTTCTTTAAAATAGACCGACTCATCCAGCAAGTGCTTGTCTATTTTAGTGGTGGCGGCAATGCGGCCTTGTTCATCTAAAAACAGTTTGACCAAATAATAACGCCCCACCTCCATTTCATGATGCTGTTCGCTAAATGGCAGCAACAAATCCTTGGGCAAACCCCAGTCGAGAAACGCCCCGACATAATTGAGCGAAACCACTTTTAACCAAGCTATTTCATCCACTTGGGCTTTGGCTGCTTGGGTGGTGGCGGCCAAATGGCCGTTGCCATCGACATACACAAAAACATCCAGCGTATCGCCCACTTGGCAACCGGTAGGCGGCTTTTTGTCGGCCAGCAATATTTTCCCGGAAGTGCCGTCATCCAAATAAAAATCTGCGCCCTGCTGTTTGACAAGGGTCAGGGTGTTAATTTTGCCTATGGCAATCATAAAATCTATGGGGGGTCAATAATCGGTTATAAGGTGGCTACTGGTGTCTGTACAGGTCAAAAAAGCCATGGCACTAACTGGCAATGACAAACCTGACCGCATCCAAACGCAACTGCGCCGCTTGGATATTTTCATGGGCAAGCAAAGTCATATCTTTAAGCTGCTCTATTTCCTCGGCTTTAATGCTGGGATTGACATTTTTCAAGCGCACGAGACGCTTAATTTCAGCACTGAGCGATGCCAGCATGGCTTGTGTGGCGTTTTCCAAAATGGTTTGCATGACCACTTTGGCCTTATCTTCAGCACTTGCCAATAGCTTGGCAAGGTGCGCCCGCTTACTGTTCAAAAAAGCCACCACTTGTTGCTTGTCAAAATGCGCGCCAGTTTCCACTAAATCGCCGTGGGCAAAGGTGTCGGTTACATCCTTCAGGTTTTGGTCAATCAACACACGTATCGGGGTTGGCGGTAAAAAACGGCCTATTTGCAGTTCAGCAGGGGCGCTGCATTCCACCACAAACACATATTCCAAAAAAAACTGTCCTGCCCGTAAGATAGGATGGCGGATGACGCTCATCACTGCGTTACCAGTTTCGCTGGTCAACACCAACTCCATAGCGGATTGCACCATGGGATGCTCCCAAGTCAAAAACTTCAGCTCCTCGCGTGCCAGGGCGTTACTGCGGTTGACTGTAACAGTCATGCCGTCTTCCGGCAAATCGGGGAAGTGCGCCACACGCATTTGGTCGCCCGGGCGGATAATATAACTGTCTGCTGAATGAAATTCGGTTTCCACACCATAACATTCAAACACGTCTTCCATATACGGCCAAAACGTGGCAGCGTTTTCATAGGCCTTGACTTGGCTAATCAGCTCAGCTGCCAATGCTTTGCGGCACGAATTTAATTCCAATAACTGGTCGCGGCCATGATGCAATTGGCTTTCCAATGTTGCCGCCAAAGCGGTGGTTTTTTCTATAAACGCATCGATTTCTGCGCTGATTGCCAACTGATCAGGCATTGACAACAAAGTAGCCAGTTCATCCTGCACAGCATCAGCGACTTGCTGGGCTGCCGAGCAATTACGGCGGAAAGCATCCATACCTTGGTCATACCATCGGTACAGCAAGGCTTCTGGCGAGTTTTCCAAATAAGGGACGTGAATTTGGATGACATGCTTTTGACCTATCCGGTCAAGACGGCCTATGCGCTGTTGCAACAAATCGGGATTATGGGGCAAATCCCATAACACCAACTGATGCACAAACTGAAAATTACGGCCTTCGCTGCCAATTTCTGAACAAATCAGTAACCGTGCAGCACTGTCCGGGTCGGCAAAATAAGCGGCGGCACGGTCACGCTCAATAATGGTCATGCCTTCATGGAAAACCGCCGAAGCTATACCCGCGCGGTTTTTTAAAGTTTGTTCCAAGCTGATAGCGGTGTGCGCTTCTTTACAGATAAGCAACGCTTTTTGCCCAGCCAATTGCTTGACCTTATCCACCAGCCAACTATAGCGGGGGTCTTTCAGCAAGCCAGCGGCAGCGACATCGGTATCAGCATCAAGTGCTGCCAAGGCATAGCCAAAACGCTCGCGTTCGGGAAAACCTTGTACGGTCTGCCGCGAATTCCTGAATAAAATCCGCCCGGTGCCGTGGTGGTCGAGCAAGATTTTTATCAAGTTTTCCCGTGCATCAGCCGCTTTTTCTGCATTGTCCAGTTGCTTAATCAATGTACTGACATTATCGTCTTTAAGCAAACGCGCCAATAGTTGCTTGGCATTTTCCTCTAATGGCTCATCGGCCAACAACAGTTTAGCCGTATCCGCCACCGGCTCAAATTGCCGCTCTTCCTCTAAAAATGCGGCAAAACTGTAAAAACGGTCCGGGTCAAGCAAACGCAATCGGGCAAAATGGCTGGCCTTGCCTAGCTGTTCGGGGGTGGCGGTCAATAAAATAAGGCTAGGCGTTTGCTGGGCCAAGCGTTCTATAAACAAGTACTCTGGGCTGGGCGCTTGCTCGCTCCACGCCAGATGGTGGGCTTCATCAACCACCACCATATCCCAACCTGCCTTTAATGCCTGTTTTTGCCGCATAGGGTGCTGGGCAAAAAACTGCTGGCTACACAGCACTAACTGCTCGTTAATGAACGGCGTATCGGTTTTATTAGTTGTTACTGCCGGGCAATCCAAATCACCCAAGCCGTTTTCGTCAAAACCATCTTCGCCCAACTCGCTTAGGCATCTGGCCTCGTCAAACACACTAAAACGCAAATTAAAACGCCTAAGCATTTCCACCAGCCATTGGTGCAACAAACTTTCCGGCACAACAATCAAAACACGCTTGGCTAAGCCATTGGTCAGGCGGTGATGCAAAATAAGACCCGCTTCAATGGTTTTGCCCAAACCTACCTCATCCGCCAACATAATCCTGGGCGCGGCGCGGTTGGCACATTCGTGGGCGATAAACAATTGGTGCGGAATCAACGAAGTGCGCGCACCTAACAAGCCTTTGACAGGCGATTGCTGATGCCGCTGCAAGTTAAGCCAAGTTTGGTATCTTAAGGTAAACCAAGCGGGCGGGTCGATCTGCCCCAATAACAACCGGTCTTGCGGCTTGTTAAATTGGATATGGTGGTTTAGCTCCACTTCTTCCAGCTGCACCTCTTCGCCGTCGGCATCATGCCCGACATAAACCAATAAGCCTTCATTATCAATGACACGGGTAATGGTTATCGATTCCTCGTCCATTGACTCAACCGTGTCACCCACTGAGAATACCACCCGTGTCAATGGGGCGTTGTCGCGGGCATAAATGCGCCGCTCACCGCTTGCCAAATACAGCACAGTGACGCGGTTAAAACTGACATCCAAGACTAGTCCTAAACCTAGCTCCGATTCGGTATTGCTAATCCAGCGTTGGCCGGGGATAAAATTTTCCATTTACTGATTCGCCACAAAAGATAACTTAACATCAACACTGTGTATTATAGCGGTTGGCGGCTTATGTTTTGGCATTAAATTGGTAGTGCGCAGCCAGTGCGGGCAAGACAAAATTGGGGCGTTAATAGGCAAATAGCAGAGTGTTTGTTGTAAACTGCCCAATATCAAGAAACTTACTGGCTTGCCCTTGCCGTGCTGATCAAAATTGCCCTATCTTTGCTGGCCCTTGCGTTAACCGTACTGCTGTCCGCCGACTGGCTACTGGAACAAGGCATAGCCTGGTTACCGGATGAACTAACCCGCTTAGGCATACTATTATTATTGGCGGGCTTCGCACTTATTTTAACGGGTGGTTTGGCAGTGCTTGGCAACAGTGTGTGGGTGTCGTTTAAGGATTATTTTGCCCAACCACAACGCATGATGCGAAAAATACTATTTGTCGCCGAACGCCAGCACTATTTGCAGCAATTATTGCCCTTTAAAGCGGCCTATATTACTTATTTTAGCGACCAGCAACGCAAAAAACTGCTAGCCGCCGATAACAAAAAGCACATCAAGCTATTGTATAAGGCAACCCGACGGCATTTGCAGACACGCAAAACACAGTTGCCGCCCGCACTGTATCGGCAATGGTGCCAAGACAGCCGCCGCTATTATCATTTGCAAGACGCACCAGCCCTGCTAAGCTTGCAGCAAACACTCGATGCGTGGGAACAACCATGACGCTTATAAAAGCTTGGCTTATCTCTGCCGTTAAACTGGTCAATACCGTTAAAGAGATCAACTTGGACTGGCACAGCCAACACCAAGACCAGATAGCGCGGTTAAAACAGGCGCACATACTGGCAGAAACGGCCTTATCGGCAGAATTGGCCAAAAAGGCGGTGCAATTGGCGCATGAGATTGAGCTGCTGAAAACCCAAAACGCCACTGAATTGGCCATGTACAAAACCAAATGCCAACAAGACCTGCAAGACTACAAACAATACTTGGCAGCACTTAACCAACTGAAACGTTCCATCCAAACCAGCTACGCCCATCTGCCCGAAGCGGTGGCTTTCACCATCCATCACCATGCCAAACAACTGCTTAACCAAATGTGGGAAGCGGACGATTTTAGCGAAAAAATGCACTTGGAAATGCAACTGATTAACTTTATGGCAGCGGTACACGAAGATGCCCGTTTGCAGTTGGAGAGCGGGCAAACACAACGCCTGCCTGAGCGCACCTTGGGTTTGTTGCAGTTAAAATAACGGACAGCTATGGACAACCAATGCTGACTATAGGCATTGACTGATAGATGGCCATTGTGAAGGATGCCGCAACAATTTTGCCTGACACAGCCATTTAGCTATTGCAGGGATCTGCGTTGTCCGTATTGATATTTAAATTTGCGTTTCAGCAAACCGGAAGGGTCATCGGGGATGCGTTTTAGCCATTGTTCGTTAGCTTGCTGTTGTTCCGCTGACAATTGCTGAGCCTCTGAGGCATATTTGGGCTTTTGGCTTGGATTTTCTTTAGGCTGCTGCGCTTCTTTGGGTGATGCTGGCTGTGCCTGTTTTTCTTCGCCCTGTTGCTTGTCTTGCTCCGTTGGTTTCTGATCGGCTTGCTTGGCTTCGGATTGATCGCCTGATTTTTCTGGCTTTTGTTCAGGTTTCTGGTCGTTGTCGCTGGCTTTCGGCTCGCCGCCTTTGTCCTGCTGATCTTGCCCTGATTGGCTCTGCTGCTGCGGGTCTTGTTGCCCGTCTTTTTGGCTATTTTGCTGCGGGTCGTTGTTTTGTTGCTGCTGCTTTTGTTGTTGCTTTTGCAGTTCTTTTTCCACTAAGGCTTTATTGTACCGGGCATCTTCATCGTCAGGCTTAAGGGCCAGGGCTTTGTCATAAGCCTTAATGGCTTCCTGCAATTTACCCGATTGCGCCAAGGCGTTACCCAAGTTATAAGCGCTGGTGGCTGATGCCGGGGTTTTCAAGGTTGTTTGGGCTTGCTCGTAAGCACCTGCCTTGTATTGTGCCGCCGCCTTCCAATCGGGGTTGTCAAACCATTCCGCCGCCTTATCATACTGTTGCTGCTGATAAGCTGTTTGCGCCCGCTGGTCTTTGGTTTGCCATAAATCCTGCCATGCCAAGGCGTATGTGTTTTTGGGCAAGGGCAGCAACATCAGCAACAGCCAACACAACAGCCCTTTCCTAAACAGCAATGCGGCGAATGGCACAACCGCCAACACCAGCCAAGGGCCTTTGTCGTCCCATTGTTGCAAGGCCAGCTGGTCTGCTTTAGCACCCTCTGATGATGCGCGGGCTTGGTCGGTATAACCCAGCAATGCCTGTACATCACTGTCGTTGGTGGTGATTGCTTGATAAGTGCCGCCACCGCTACTGGCCAGTTTACGCAAATTGGCCGCTTGCAACTTAGGTATCACAATCGTGCCTTGCGGGTCTTTTAAAAAACCACCCGCCGCTGAGGCAATAGGCGCACCCTCTTCTGTGCCGACAGCCGAAACCGATACGTTATAACCGGCCTTGGCACTCTGCTCGGCAACGCCTTGGGTTTTCTGCAAATCCACCGCATCAGTCACCACAATAATTTGGCCTTTGGTCAAGCCTGCCTGCCGAAACAAATCATCCGCTTTTTCCAGTGCCGCACTCATGTTATTGCCCGGGCTAGGCATGATGTCCGTGGTCAGTGCCGACAATTGGCTAACAATGGTTTCGCTGTCCGTGGTCAGTGGTGTCACCACAAAAGCATCGCCCGCATAGACTAATAAGGCGGTCTGCCCGTCTTTACGGCGTTTGAGCAAGTCGGCAATCTTATACCTTGCCCGCACCAACCGGCTGGGGCTAATATCGGCCGCTTCCATAGTAATGGACAAATTTAAGGCGATCACCAGTGCCGATTCGTTTCTGAACACCGGCGCGGGCAAACGCTGCCAAGTGGGGCCCGCCAAACTGATCACCGCCAGCAGTGCCAACAAAGCCGCCAATGCCAGCGGCGCGAAACCTCTTTTGTGCAGGCTGCTGGGCTGTTCTTGTAACAAATAGGGCAACAATTCAGCGTCGCAAACCGCTTGCCAATTGCCGATACGCCACTTTTTATGCCAGCTAAGCCAAACCACGCCAACCAGCGGGATGAGTGCCAGCAACCATAATGGCCTGATAAAATGAAAATCGCTTAAATCCATCACCACCTCAGCCGAGCCAAGCCAATGCCGCAAGCAACCAGCAATGCCAATGCCAAAGGCCAGTAAAACAACTCGCTTTGTGGGCGAAAAAACTGCTTGTCTTTTTCGACCGGCTCCAATTGGTCGAGCAATAAATAAATATTGCTCAGTTCATCGGTGTTTCTGGCACGGAAATACCGCCCCCCGGTGCTTTCGGCAATTTTCACCAAGGCGTTTTCATCCAAATCAGCTGACGGATTGACTTTGCGGCTGCCAAAAAAACTGCGTACGATCATTTCATCGGCTCCGATGCCAATGGTGTAAATCTTTAAGTGGTTTTGCGCCGCCAGCTCTGCGGCTTTCAACGGCGCTATTTCACCCGCGGTATTGGCCCCGTCGGTCATTAAGATCAATACGCGGCTATCGGTGGGCTGGTCTTTTAAACGTTTGACCGCCAAACCTATCGCATCACCAATGGCGGTGTTATCACCCGCCAGCCCCAACGCCGATTCATTCAGTAAGGTCAGCACCGTCTTACGGTCAAATGTGAGCGGTGTTTGCAAATAGGCTTGGCTGCCAAACAAAATCAGGCCAATCCGGTCGCCGGTGCGCCGTCCGATAAAATCACCCGCCACCCATTTGGCAGCAGTCAGGCGGTCTACGGCTTTTTTATTGATGAAAAAATCTTCGGCTTCCATACTGCCCGATAAATCCACCGCCAACATCAGATCACGTCCACTGACGGCTTGCTCGATAGGTTCACCCAACCACTGTGGGCGACTAGCGGCAAGCACCAGCAGACACCACGCCAGAGCAGCCCATTGCAGCGGCCATTGTTTTTGCGGTGCGCTTACTTTCTGGGTTTCGGCATAAGCAAAATCATCCAGAAAAGGTACTTTAAGCGCCGCTTGGTCGCCCCCTGCCGCCACCGGCGACAACCACCAACGCACTAACAGTGGCAACGGCAAAGCCGCCCACAGCCAAGGCCATACTAAGTGCATCATGCTGGCCTCCTTCCGTATGATTTAGGGCGCGATTTATGACAATGCTTAAGCCATTTTTCCGCCAACTGCAACAACTGGTCAAGTTCGGCACGGCTAGGCGCGTGTTGCCGGTAAGGCGCATCCACCAGCAAACGCCCAATGCCATTGCTAAACGGCGCATCTGCTAAAGGACGATCAAGCCAAGCCAGCCAGGCTTGTCCGGTCAATCCCGCCACCTGCGCCCTAGGCCATATACTAAGAGCCATACGGCGCAGCAACGCGGACAGTTCAACCAATTTTTGCCGCTCATCCAGCGAGGCATCTTGCTTAAGCGCCGCCAAGCATTTTTTGGCGGTTTTAAGTGCCGTTTTGCGGGTTATGCGCCGGAACACATAAAACAGCAGTGCCGCCAGCAACGGTACAAGCACTGCCAGCAGCCACCAGCCTAGGGCGGGGGGCCACCAGCCGATGGCTTCGGGTAGATGAATGTCTCTTAACGGAAGGCTATTGGCTGGCATTATTTTAAAACCTGCAAAGGGTCATCTAAGGTGCTGCACTGCATAAAACCCAAATTCATTTTTTTGGCCAGCGCCTGAACGTGTTGCAAACGTTCGGCAAAACGCTGCTGATAAGCCAGCAAGCGTTGCTGGTCGGCGGCATCTATCACCACCTCGCGCCCAGCGTCGGTGAAGCGGTAACAGCCTTTATCGGGCAAGTGGCTTTCTAACGGATCATAAATAAACAGCAGCACCACCGCACAATGCTGTGACAATTTGGCCAGATGAATTTCTGCCTGATGATTAAGGCCACGGAAATCGCTGATGATATAAACCAAGCTGCCAGGGCGGGCATGTTGGCTCAGCCTTGCCCATACCGTATCCAAGGTGATACTGGGCTTACCATCTGCCGCTACGCGGGGACAGCCCGAAACACAGGCATTCAAAAAATGCAGTACCCCCGCCTTACCGCTCTGCGGCTTAAGCTCGCGGCATAGTTGTTCAGAAAACAATTGTCCGCCTATCCTATCGCCATGATGCTGGGCAGTCCACGCCAACAAGGCCGCCAATTTTGCCGCCAACACCGACTTGAATACACCACGGGTGGCAAAATTCATAGTGGCACGATGATCCACCGAAATAAAAACCGGACGCTCGCGCTCCTCACGGAACACCTTGGTATGAGGCTTGCCGGTGCGTGCCGTGACCCGCCAATCGATGCTACGGATATCATCGCCTGGCTGATACATGCGCGCCTCTTCAAACTCCATGCCCCTACCTTTAAAGCGCGACGCATACAAACCGCTTTGTTGGGCGCGCTTGCCTTTGCGGTAGGGCTTTAACAGCGAGGCGGGTTGCGCCAAATCAACCAGCACCTTTAAGGAAACGGCAACCCGCTCATGGGCGGCATTAGTTTGGGCTGTGTGCATCAAGGTACGGCAACCCGTGCCAACAACGTTTTAATGACATGGTCGGCGCTTATCCCTTCCGCCTCTGCCTCGTATGACAATATCAGGCGGTGGCGCAACACATCAAAGGCCATATCCTGAATATCATCAGGCCCGACAAAATCACGCTGCGCCAACCACGCTTTAGCTCGGGCGCAACGATCCAAGGCAATGCTGGCGCGCGGGCTGGCACCGTATTGCAACCAACCCGACAAATCATCGCCGTAAACGCCGGGGTTACGCGTTGCCAACACAATTTGCAACAGATAATCTTCCAATTGCTCAGCCATATAGACATCTAAAACCTGATTTCGGGCTGCAAACAAAGTCTCTTGGCTGATAGGGTCAAACGCTTCGGCCGTTTTGCCCGCTTGTTTGGCTTCGGCGCGCACCAAATGCAAAATGGCCTTTTCATGCTCGGCACTAGGATAATCGACCTTCACATGGAACAGAAAACGGTCCAATTGCGCTTCTGGCAGCGGATAAGTGCCTTCCTGCTCAATCGGGTTCTGTGTTGCCATCACCATGAACAACTCGGGTAACGGGTAGGTTGCCTGGCCTACGGTGATTTGCCGTTCTGCCATTGCTTCCAACAATGCAGCCTGCACCTTGGCGGGCGAACGGTTGATTTCATCAGCCAAGATCAGGTTATGGAACAAGGGGCCTTGCTGAAACTCAAACGTGCCTTGTTGCGGGCGGTAAATTTCCGTGCCGGTCAAATCGGCAGGCAACAAATCGGGGGTAAACTGGATACGGTGGAAATCGCCTTGAATGGTTTTGCTCAAGACATTGATGGCACGGGTTTTTGCCAAACCTGGCGCACCTTCCACCAATAAATGGCCATTGGCAAGCAAGCCGATCAACATCCGCTCAACCAACACATCTTGACCAATAATTTGCTGGTTAATGTAGTTTCTTAACCGGCTCAATGAAGCTTGTATAGGGTTTTGTTCTGACATGACTGTTTGTAAATGAAAGTGATGGCCGTTTATCAGCCGTAGCTGTAGATAGGCACTATTTTAGCTAAATATCCCCATTTTTGGGTAGCGGCATAAACCCCTCAAAAGTGAGAGCTGACACCTATGAACACAGTTTGCGACATGCCCGTTATAATCCAGCCACCCCAGGACTTTTTTAGCAGCCTTACTTTGCCATCAGAAAGTATCCCGCAATACCACCGGCATCCCCACGTCCGTCACTTTCAACCCATAAAAAATATCTGGCACAGACACTGTTTCGCCCTTAATGGCCTGTAAAACCAGTTTGGCCAAATTGACCCCTGCCAAACAAGCCATACCAAAACCGCCAGAAGGGCGTGGGTTAATTTCCAGCAAGCGTGGTCCGTCTATGCCTTCTTTAAACTGGATATTAAAAATGCCGTTAAGCTGGTAATAAGCCGTCAAGCGTTCCACCATGCCTTGAATATCGGCGTTATTGTCAATCTCCTGACCATGACCGGCAAGTGGCGATTTTTTGCGTTGCACCGCGCATAGCAATTGCCCATGCAGCCCCGCACAATCAACACTCCATTCAGAGCCAGCCAAGTGTTCCATTACCAGCAAAGTATCAAAATGGGGTGTATTGAACAAACCCAAGCGCAATTCCGATAACGGAATTTGGTACTCCACGCCCTTGATCAGATGGGTGATGCTGTCACGTTCGGTGTCCAGCACACGGAAGCCTAGGCCAAACACCGACACCGCCGGTTTTACACATAAACTGCTATGGCGGGTTGATAAATCAAGCACCGCACGGTCGAAAGCATCCAAATTTTCAACCGCCACAAATTCCATCGTTTGCGCGATGTCAGCGGGTAATGCGGCGTAAAAGGCCGCTTTGTTATCAAGCAATGCTAGCGTGTCATGTGCGGCAACCAATAACAGTTGCGTACCCATAGCGTTAAATGCGGCTTGGTGTTGGCTGATAAACTGGGCTTCTTTGCCGGGCCAAAACAGGCCGATACGGTGATGTTGGCAAAAATCCAAACACCAAGCGAGGTAGGCTTCGCTATCCAGCCCATTGGGTTCCAGATAGTATTCGTCGGCGGCAACAAATGCCGATGCGGTAGGGTGGTTGTGGGTGCAGACTATAGTTACTTCGCCCGGCTTTCCAGCCAAGCGAAGGTTATTAAAGACCGCACTAATAGTAGAAAAAGTTTTGTTGAACCAAACTCTCATGTACGGTTACAAATGCACAGCGATTTGTGGCAATAAGTTTTCTATGGTGCGCCCCGTGCCGTTTTCGCCAATGGCATGCATTTTCCATTCGCCGTTATGGCGGTAGATTTTGGCCATTATTTGTGCGGTGTGCGAGCCTTGCGAACTCAGCGTGTAACGGGCCACTTCCGCCTTGCTGCTGCAATCGACAATACGGCAATAGGCATTTTCCACCGCATCAAAGGTTTGTCCGGTAAAAGAGTTGACGGTAAACACCAATGATTTGACGTTGGCGGGCACTTTGCTCAAATCCACCAAAATTTGTTCGTCATCACCGTCGCCTTCGCCGGTGCGGTTGTCGCCAGTATGGGTGATGCTGCCATCCTTGCTTTTTAGTTGGCCAAAATAAACAAAGTCCACGGCTTTGTTGGTATCGTCAAACAGCACGCAGGAAGCGTCCAAATCAATGGCGTCACTACTGCCGCCCCCGCCGAACAGGCCGCCCAGCATCCCGCCTTTGCTGGGGGATTTTTTGGCATCCCAACCTAAGCCCATGACGACTTTGCTTAGACTGCCGCCGGATTCTTTTGCCAGCGATATTTTTTGGCCTTTTTGTAAACTAATGCCCATGATGATTGCCTGTTGCTAGAATGAAGTAGTTGATGATCAAACGTTGACACCAAATGATTGTGCCAACGGCCCCAAGCCACCGGCAAACCCTTGACCGACCGCTTTGAATTTCCATTCTGCACCGGCACGGTAAATTTCGCCAAAGATCATAGCGGTTTCAATAGAAGCGTCTTCGCTTAAATCATAACGGGCAATTTCTTGGCCGCCCTCTTCATTGACGATGCGGATGAAAGCATGGTTGACTTGGCCAAAATTTTGTTTACGTGTTTCCGCTTCATAAATAGTGACGGAAAACACAACCTTATCAAGTTCAGCAGGCACTTTGGACAATTCAACCTTGATGACCTCGTCATCGCCTTCGCCAGCACCGGTAGTGTTGTCACCTAAATGATGCACCGCGCCGTCGCCCGCCAGTTTATTGTTAAAAAAGCAAAAATCGCTGTCCGAACGCACTTTGCCGTCCGCCTTCACCAAAAACGCGCTGGCATCCAAGTCAAAATCAGCACCATCCGTGGCGCGGGCATCCCAGCCCAATCCTACGATAATCTTGTTAAGCCCGGGGGCTTCTTTGCTTAAATTGACGTTGCCGCCTTTAGTCAGTGATATTGCCATGCTGGTTACCTAATAGAGTTATTTTTGATGTTAAAAAAAACAAGGTTAAATATTAATGCCATACTGCCTGGCCAATGCCGCCAAACCGCCGGCATAGCCTTGACCCACGGCACGGAATTTCCACTCACCGCTGTGGCGATAGATTTCGCCAAAGATCATCGCCGTTTCTATGGAGGCATCTTCACTCAAATCGTAACGGGCCACTTCATTATTGGTCTCCTTATTGATGATCCGTACAAAAGCGTTGGATACTTGCCCGAAGTTTTGCTTGCGCATGTCGGCATCATGGATAGTGACCGTAAAAGCAATTTTTTGGATGTCCATAGGCACTTTGTCGAGCAAAACAATTAATGCCTCATCGTCGCCGTCGCCTGCACCGGTGCGGTTGTCGCCGGTATGCTCCACCGATCCGCAAGTGGAACGCATTTGGTTGTAAAAGATAAAGTCACTGTCTGAGCGGACTTTGCCATCGTCTTTGACCATAAAAGCACTGGCATCCAAGTCAAAATCAGCGCCATCAGTGGGTCTTGCATCCCAGCCCAGACCTACAATAATGTTCTTTAAGTTAGGATCGGTTTTAGACAGGCTGATATTACCGCCTTTATTCAATGATATAGCCATTTTAATCTCCGTCATCAAGGTCAAATGCCTAGGGCAAACCTATTAAGCCCGATGCAGTAAAGTTAAACAAAATATTACGGACAAGTTGGGCGTTTGGGCCAGCCTAATTATGCTACTGTTGCCCCACTATCATAACCGCTAAGACCCCTGATTGCCTAGCAAGTTGCCTAGCAAATGGCGGCGTGTCCAGGCAAACAATCAATCCTCCTTAAAGTCAGCCAGCCCATCGGCAAATTGCTGTAGCTTGTTTTTTAGGATGCGGGTGTTGTCCGGCCCCATGCGCAACAGTTGTTTGTGCAACGCGGGAGCCGCTTCAAGCTTGGCATCGGCAAACCGATAAAAACCTAGTCGCTTATCAACATAAAGGGGTTGCTCAATAATCGGGGCTGCTAAAATTTGTTCGGTTGCCTGGGTCAGCATGGCTTCCAAGGTAAGATTGCCCGGCGGGTTAAGTTCGCCAAATGCTTGCTGCAACAACGGGCGTATCTTTTTGTAGAATGCCAAACTGGCGGACACGTCCAAGGCATTGATTGCCGCCACCCAAGGCTGGTAGCGTTGGTAACTGGCAGAGCTGATAAATAGCCCTAGCGGGTCTGGCTCGGCGGCAAACGGTGCTTTCGGTTTTAACCAGCGGACATGCTTACCGATTCTAAGCCCCTGAGAAACATCAACAGCAATGGTCAGATAATTGCGTATCAATTGGCCTTGCCCTAACCTATCTTGTCCTAACCAAGGTGTGAGTTCCGGCGACAAGCCCACTAGAGATTGGCGTACCCAAGCGTCGCTTTTGTCAAGCACAGGCAGCACCACAAATTCTTCCTGCGTGGCTAGCCGCTCAAGTGATTCACCATTAGTGGCTAATGGCAAGGCAGCGTTATCCGTCGCATCAAGGTCAGCGGCTGCGGATGAAGCGGCATTGCGCTTGAGAAAGGGCAGCCATTGGTAAGCTTCAGAGGCTAGCTCATATTTTTCCGAAAATTTGGCCAGATAAAAACCAGCGCAAGCAGACAGCACCATCAGCAGTAAGACAATGGCAGTATTGGGCTGCCTAGGTTTGCCTTCCCGGCGGGAAGATGGCGAGGCGGGGCGTTTGGCTTTGCCTATGGCGGGGTCATAACGGCTCATTATGGGGTATCTCCTGGGTACAGCGGTGAATAGGCTTTAAATATTAGCTAAAAAAATACTGGCCGAATTGCAGTTAATTGTTTTTCAATATTAATGTATGCTTTTTACCGTGTCTTTGCCGACACGGGCAGGCGCGGATACGCCGATAGGCGCTATAATAGCCAGTTTTTATGGCTGGTTCAGGGAAATGGCACAGTTTTTTGCAATTCATCCAGAAAATCCACAGTTACGGCTGATCCATCGGGCTGTTGAGATTCTCAATAAGGGCGGTATTATTGCATATCCGACCGACTCATCTTACGCACTGGCCTGTCATGTGGGCGATAAACAAGCCATGGACAAAATCCGCCGTATCCGCCAGTTGGATGACAAGCATGATTTTACCTTGGTATGCAAAGACCTGACACAAGTGTCCAATTTCACCAAAATTGGCAATGATGCTTTTAGGCTGATCAAAAACCTGACCCCGGGACCATTTACCTTTATTTTGGATGCCACGCGGGAAGTACCCAAGCGCTTGCAACATCCCAAGAAAAAAACCATTGGCATCCGCATCCCCAACCATCCGGTGGCGCAATTGCTGGTACAGGAGCTTGATGAAGCCGTTTTTAGCACCACCTTGGTTTTGCCCGGCGAGACCACTGCCCTGAGCGACCCTTACGATATCCGCAACAAGCTGGAGCATGAACTGGACTTGGTGATTGATGCTGGCATTATAGAATTTGAACCGACCACCATGATTGCCTTTACCACCAATGGCCCGGAAATTATCCGCCAAGGCAAAGGCATCGCCGCCATGCTCGAAGACTAAAGACTAATGAGGAATCACTAAAAAATGGATCACCTTTCGCTGGTACAACGTATTGTAGTATGGATTTTGCCGGTGGTGTTTGCCATTACCGCGCATGAGGCGGCACATGGTTGGGCTGCTAAAAAACGCGGCGACAACACCGCTTTTTTGCTGGGCAGGCTCACCTTAAACCCGATCAAACACATTGATTGGCTGGGCACAGTGATCTTACCTTGTTTGTTGCTGGTCACTGGCACTGGCTTTATCTTCGGATGGGCCAAACCGGTGCCCGTGGATACCCGTAACTTTAAGCGGCCCTTGCAGGATATGGCACTGGTGGCGCTGGCTGGCCCGTTGTCCAATTTGTTGATGGCGTTGGCGTGGGCTTTATTGGCGCGGGTGGGCGTGATGATAGGCATAGAAGCTGTGTCTTTGCCATTGATTTATTCGGGCGTGGCAGGCATTACCATTAACCTTGTATTGTTTCTGATTAATTTGCTGCCCATTCCGCCCTTGGATGGTAGCCGGGTGTTGACGGGGCTATTACCTGCCAGAATGGCATGGCAATTTGCCAAAATAGAACCCTATGGCTTTTATATCCTATTGGCATTATTGTATTTCAATGTGCTGAATGTTGTACTGGCTTATCCGTTATACCTGGCCCAAAAAATGCTGATGGCCCTTGCCGGATTGTAACAGCATAAGGCCGCTGCGCTGAATGCCATGCCCATGCTAAAGGAACATCAGCAAGAACGGCAACCGCCTGAGCAACAACAGCAAGTCGTCGCCATTGTTAATGGTGCGCCCTACAACCAACTGCCCGAAGACTTGTACATCCCCCCCGATGCCTTGGAAGTTTATTTGGAACGCTTCGAAGGGCCATTGGATTTGCTGCTATATTTGATAAAAAAGCAGAATTTGGACATTGTCAATATTCCCATAGCCGAAATAACCCGCCAATATATTGATTATATAAAACTAATGGGACATCTGGACATTGAGCTGGCGGCAGAATACTTGGTGATGGCAGCCGTATTGGCGGAAATCAAATCGCGTATGTTGTTGCCTAGGCAAAGCGAACCCGAAGTTGAAGAAGAAGACCCTAGAGCCACACTTATCCGCAGGCTACAAGAATATGAGCTGATCAAGAACGCAGCAGGGCAACTGGAAGAATTGCCGCGATGGGAGCGCGACATTTTTGCTGCCGAGGCGGAACCGCCAGACCTCAAACTTATCCGGCAACATCCCGACCTTGAACTTAAAGACTTATTATTGGCTTTTGCCGATGTATTAAAGCGCGTTGATCAGCTTAGCCATCACCATATCAGTAAAGAACCCCTATCAATCCGTGAACGAATGGCAACCATTTTGGCAAACCTTAAAGGCGAAGATAGCCTCCTTTTCTCGCAATGTATTATCCGAAAAGAAGGACGGGGAGGAGTTGTTGTCTCGTTTCTGGCCATCCTCGAACTCAGTAAAGAACGGCTTATCGAAATCATCCAACACGAAGCCTTCGCCGACATCCGTATCCGTGCCGCCCAAGCCAGCACCGGTCCCCTTATCTAAGCCCAAGCCCAATGCCGATAAGGCCGGCAAAACCCTAGCCACCAAGCGAACACCGACCAGTGCCGAGGCTTGCCAAGGCCCACCCCTTAAACTCCGCCTTTATGCAAAATTGCGGGAGCGGCGGCATAGGTCGGCACACCGCGCAGTAACCGTCTCCACTATTGCACAGACTGACCAGCACATGGACACCAAGCGTATTGTCGAAGCCCTTTTGTTTGCCGCCAAGCAGCCGATGACCGACAAGCAAATACAACAAGCTTTCCCCGAAGGAGAACAGCCCGATTTGCCTAGCATACAGACAGCCATTGCCAGCATTGCTGATGACTATTTGCCGCGTCCTATTGAACTTAAAAAAGTGGCAGGTGGCTACCGTTTTCAAATCCGACCAGATTTGTCGCCTTGGGTGGTACGGCTATTTGCCGAAAAGCCGCCCAAATATTCCCGGGCATTACTGGAGACATTGGCCATTATTGCTTATCGCCAACCGGTCACGCGCGGTGATATTGAAGATATCCGCGGAGTCAGCGTCAGCTCCGGCATCATCCAAACCTTACTGGAGCGGGAATGGATAAGAATCATCGCTTACAAAGAAGTGCCGGGACGCCCCGGCTTGTATGGCACGACAAAACAATTTTTGGACTATTTTAATTTAAGCGCATTAGATGAACTGCCTACTTTGCAAGCACTTGCAGATTTTGATGGCGCGTCTATGCCCGTAACCACACCGACTAAGGCAAACCGTGAACAACAAGAAACCGAACCGTTACCCGCCGAAAAACTTGGCCTCCCCGACACCCGCAAGAAGACCGCCGAAACCAGCCAGTAAAGCTGCCACCGCCAACCCCGCGCAAAAGCCTCAATTGCCGCCAAAAACGACCGATGCACCAAGCACCGGCGAACGCATCCAAAAAATTTTGGCGCGCGGCGGGGTCGGCTCGCGGCGCGAAATTGAACGCTGGATAACAGAAGGCAAACTAAAATTAAATGGCCAGTCCGTTCAATTGGGCGATCGTTTGCAGGCTGGCGACACCTTGCAGCTTAACGAACGCCGGATTGATTGGGAAAAATTCGCCGAACAAGCCACCCGTGTACTCATTTATCACAAGCCGACCGGCGAAGTAGTCACCCGTCGCGACCCGCAAGGGCGACCGTTGGTTTTTTCAAAACTGCCGGAACTGGCCACCGCCCGCTGGATTGCGGTTGGGCGCTTGGACATCAACACTTCAGGGCTGCTATTAGTGACCAACAACGGTGAGCTTGCCAACTGCCTGATGCATCCTTCCACTCAAGTGGAACGGGAATATTCCGTGCGTATTTTGGGTGCCGTTACGGATACCATGCTGGAAACACTCAAGCAAGGCGTGGAACTGGAAGATGGGCCGGCAAAATTTGAGCATATTTTTTACACCGGTGGCGAAGGGGCTAACCGTTGGTATAACGTGATTGTCAGCGAAGGCCGCAACCGTTTGGTCAGGCGCTTGTGGGAGTCCCAACAAGTCGTGGTCAGCCGCCTGATGCGGGTGCGTTATGGGCCAGTGGTGTTGCCCGAACGGCTAAGGACAGGTGCTGTTTATGAGCTGGACACAAAAGAAGTGGCATTATTGTTTGAATTTGCCGGGTTGGACAAGAAAAAGGCCTTGGCATCGGCTGCCAACCCGATGGAACACAAAAAAATACGCATTCGGAAATCATGACAGTGCCGTTTAGTGTAAAAAAATAGCTTAATTATAAACAACTTAGTGTTATGCACATGGGGTTCATGTGGGTAATATTTTCATGATATTGATTTAATAAGGCCTTTTCATTAGAAATTAACAAAAAAACGGCATCCTTAGAGCATTACGGTACGCCGTGCCGTAATCGCAACGCTATTATTTTCAATCCAAAAAAGGCTCTGCCATGAAAAGCAAACATCCATTTATTTATTCTGCAGTAGTGCTGGGCATAGTTGCCGGCACCAGTGCGCCGCTGTTCGCAGCAACCCCTGTCACACCTATCGAACACGTTATCGTGGTAATTGGCGAAAACGTAACCTTTGACACCTTGTACGGCGCTTATAAACCAGCTAAAGGCAAAGTCAGCAATCTGCTATCAAACAAGATTATCAACGCTGATGGCACACCGGGCAGCAATTTTGTCATGGCACGGCAGTTTCAGGGTAGCAATCCGTCCGTCCAAGGCACCTTCAACCTGTACTCCACCAAACCCAAAATTGCCGCCCCTTACGCTAATTTGCCACAGCCATTGCAAACAGGCATTTTAGACCCCGCCACGTTGACATTTGCTGGCGGTGTACCTGACAGCCGTTTTCCGGCCAATCTGCCCAGCGGCCCGTACCCAATCACTAAATATGTACCTTACGGTTCTGCAAACTCTGCAACCGGCGATCCGGTACACCGTTTTTTCCAAATGTGGCAACAAACCGGAGGCAACAACACTAACTTAGGTTTGTTCACTTGGGTGGCCACCACCGCTGGCACTGGCGGCGATAACGGCGCAACGGGTCCGACCCCCGGCAATGCCCAACAAGGCGGCGAGTTGATGGGTTTTTTCAACATGTCCCAAGGTGACGCACCGTTGTTCAAAAGCTTGGCGGACAACTATGCGTTAAGCGATAACTATCACCAAGCCATTTTAGGCGGCACTGGCGCCAACTTTTTTGCCATTGCCACTGCCGGTGACGTTGCCGTCTATAACAATGCCGGCGTGTTGGCGACACCACCTGCCAACCAAATTGAAAACCCTAACCCTAAGTTCGGAACCGACAACTTCTATACCCAAGACGGTTATGCGGGCGGTTCTTACGTGAAATGTTCGGATGCCAAGCAACCCGGCGTAAAAGCCATTTTGAACAGGCTTAGTGCGTTGGGCAGCACCAGCAATTGTGCTGCCGGTGCCTATTATTTGGTCAACAATTACGATACGCCTTACAATGTTGATGGTACAGCCAAGACGTTGGGCGCAACCAAATATGTCTATCCACCACAAACCGTACCCACCATTGGTGAAGCTTTGTCGGCCAATTCAGTCAGTTGGAAATGGTACACCGCGGGCCGCGATGCCAACGACGTGCTGAATGACTCGCTCTACCCAAAAATCCATTATGTCGTCAACGCACAAGTGCCTGCAGGCATTCCTGAGCCAAACCGCACGGCAGCTGTTAATGCCAATGCTTATTCTTTAACACAAGGGGCTGTTTATAACAGCTTGGGCGACCCGCTCAATGCTTCCAGCAATGTGGTTAACACACCCGCCTTGCGCGCCAACCTGAAAGGTTTGGAAAGCTTCAATAACGATGTGACTAACGGCACATTGCCTGCCGTTTCATTTGTTGTGCCTAAAAACTTGTCCAGTGGCCACCCTGGTTACTCAGTGCCAGCACTTTACGAACAATTTATCAGTCAATTGGTGACTTCGGTACAAGCCAAGCCTGATTTGTGGGCAAAAACAGCCATCATTATCACTACTGATGAGGGCGGCGGTTCATTTGACACCGGCTATATCCAAAACGTGGACTTTTTCGGTGATGGCCCGCGTATCCCGTTGTTGGTGGTTTCACCTTATGCCAAAAAAGGCTATGTGGATCATGTCTACCATGACCACGCCTCTATTGCCAAGTTTATTGAATACAATTGGGGTATAAAGCCATTGTCCGCACGTAGCCGTGACAATTTGCCAAACCCAGTGATGAGCGGTTATCATCCTACCAATAAACCAGCCATTGGTGATTTGACCACGCTGTTCAATTTTAAATAATCATCCAGTCCGCAATGGACAGCCCTAGGGTTGGGCGATCACCCCTAGGGCACTTTAAAGATTGATAGGGGCTGGCCTTGCAACTAACAGGGGCAGCCCCTTTTTTATTGCCGTTTGATGGCACTAGGATGGCGTAACAGCATCACCGGATGCCCTTTGCGCGGCTGTATCCAGCCGCGCACCTCCACCGTTTTGTTTGTATAATTATTAAGATCACCAAATAACGGAACGTTACGTTGCTCAATGCGGGCAGTAAACAGATCAGAAAACTCCAGATTCACGCCATGTGGTGTAGCTTGCACGGCAGTAATTTTGCCAATCACCCGTGTCCAGCCATGCGGCTTGGCGGCAACCAATCTTTCAATTGCAATAGGCGCGTATTCCGGCATTTGCCAGATACCTAACCGGTTGCTTTCAGCCTGTCGTTCGGCGGCGGTCAACTGCTCTGCATAGGCCAAGTTAGGTGGAAAAATATCCACAGAGGCCATACCTAAGGCCACTAATTGCAAGTTAATAGAGTCGTTTTGTGCGTTGAACACATGAGCCAAGGTGCGCCCGAATTTGTCGGTGTTTTCCACACCGATTTCCAACCGCACCGGCTGGTTCAGCAGCTTATTGGTCAACCACGACTTGGCTTGTTCGCCGCCCGCTTCGCCCGGACGCTTGCCGTGGGTGATTTCGGGCGTATTGATGCCCAGCAAGCGAATTTTGCGCCCATCTTCCAATAACACCGTATCGCCGTCATAAACTTTTTTGACGGTGAACAAGCCGTTGTTCCGGGTTGCCACAGCATGGCTGCTGGCGGGCGAGGCACCCCCCGCACCGGCAACCGGCTGGCTTCGGCGGGCATCTTGTTGCGGGCCAACGCCCGAACAGCTTGGTAATAACAGGCACAGCAAAAGACAAAGCAAAATTTTCATGTGATCGTCTAATCGGTTTAAAGGTAAAATTAAATGCTAACAATGTCATGATAGCAATTATCGGGCCTGATTTATGATAACAATTATCCAACGCGTCACTTCCGCTTCTGTCACCGTAAACAGCGAGGTGATTGGGGCTATTGGCGAAGGCATTATGGCCTTGGTGGCCGTGGAAAAGGCTGATACGCACAAAGAAGCGGAACGCTTATTACAGCGTATCCTCAATTACCGGATTTTCGCTGATAGCTCGGAACGTATGAACCTAAGCCTGCGGGATATAGGAGGCGGGTTGTTGTTAGTCCCGCAATTCACCTTGGCGGCGGATACCCAAAGCGGTAATCGCCCCAGTTTTACCCCCGCCGCCGCCCCCGAATACGGGCGGCAAATGTTTGCTTACCTACAACAACTTACCGTACAACATCATCCACTGGTGGCTTTCGGTGAATTTGGCGCGGATATGCAAGTGGCCTTGGTCAATAATGGGCCAGTGACCTTTACTTTGCGTTGTCCGGCGTAGCTGCCATTAGGCATTGGCAGGTGGCAACTAACCACCAACATTGCCGATTAGCCAAAAACTTCGTTATAATCATACCTGCACCGTAACAGTGTGCCGGTTCCCGGCTTGTCCAGCAAGCGGGTCAGACAATAAACAAGGGCAGACCCAACTATTGAAAATCCTCATTCTTGGCGCGGGCGTCACAGGCTCCTCAGTTGCCGAAGCATTGGCGAACGAAAACAATGATATTGTTGTCATTGATTTCAAACCGGAGCTTTTGGAGGCCTTAAAAGAACGTTTTGATATTGCCACCGTAGTGGGTAACGCCGCCCACCCCAATATACTGGAACAGGCAGGGGTTGCCAGCGCCGACATTGTCATCGCCGTAACCGACAGTGACGAAACCAACATGTTGGCGTGCCTTATTATCAAAGCCTTGTATAGCCGACCCAAAACCATTGCCCGGGTAAGGGCAATAGAATACCTAAAAAATCCCAAGTTATTTGGTGACAACGGCATCCCAGTTGATTTTGTCATCAGCCCGGAGCAAATTGTTATGGAATTTATCCGTAATTTAATTGAATTGCCTGGGGTGATGCATATTTCCAATTTTGCCGATGGCCTAGTGCGCTTGTTTTCCGTCAAGGTGGTTGCTGATGGCGTTCTGACAGGCAAAAAAATCAAATCGTTAAGAGATCGTTTGGCGAATGGTAAAACCCGGGTGGCTGCCATCTTCAGGCAAGGCAAGCCGCTGGTGGTCAATGGCGAAGCGGTCATCCAGACCGGTGATGAAGTGTTTTTTGTCGCGCCCACACAAGAAGTGCGTCGGGTTTTGAGTGAGCTGAACAAATTGGAATCGCCCGTCAAACGCATTATCATCGCGGGCGGTGGCCACATCGGTAAGCGCTTGGCACTGGCATTGCAAAATAGCCACCAAGTCAAGATTATCGAAAAAGACCCGCGCCGCGCCAAAAAAATATCCCACGAACTGAACAAAACCATTGTGTTGCTGGGTGATTGCGCCGATGAGGCACTATTGCTGGATGAGTCTATTGAAAGCACTGATTTGTTCTGTGCGATCACCGACAATGATGGGGTCAACATCATCTCCGCCTCGTTGGCAAAAAGCTTAGGTGCGCGCAAAACTATATGTTTGCTCAATCATATTTCATACAGCAAATTGTTGCCCGGCACTGGCATTGATGTGTCAGTATTGCCCAATCAAGAAACCCTCGGCAGTATCCTTAAGCATTTGCGCCGTGCCGATGTCGCCCAAGTCAGCTCTCTATGTGGCGGCAGTGCCGAAGCCATTGAGGCGATAGCCCACCACACCACCGACGGGCTATCGGTGGTGGGCTGCCAAGTTGACGCGATTGAACTGCCCGCAGGCATCGTTATGGGGGCGCTGATCCGCGCCAAAGAAGTGATCCCCATCCACCATGACACAGTATTTGAAGAAGGCGATCATGTGGTGATGTTTGCCATTGAAAAACGCTTGGTCGCTCATATTGAAAAGCTTTTCAGACCTATTTGATGGCTTTATGTTTGGCGGGTCACTTGCTTTTCAGACCTGCCACACTTGGCAGCTTCCGCCTAATCTCCACTAACCTTCACTGATACGCCGCCAGCATGAATATAGCCTTGACCATCGTCCATATCTTTGGAATTGTCACCATGGGCTTTGGTTGCTTAATGGCAACGTGTTTCGCCACTTCAAAATTGGCGGGCGACGGAGCCACCGAAGCCTTTTACCAAGGTACGCTAATAACTTTTTTATCCGGTGTGTTCATGGTGTTATGCACCTTAAACATAGCCAAAACGTTGTCGAGGCAAGCGGGTTTTTTATTGGTGGCCACCACTTGGTCAATAACGCCGGTTTTTTGTGCCTTGCCGTTGTTGCTATATTTTCCGCAACTGTCTTTTGCCGATGGTTATTTTGAAGCGGTTTCTGCACTGACCACCAGTGGCGGCACAGTGTTAAGCGGCTTGGACAGCTTGCCCATGTCGATCAATCTTTGGCGGCATGAACTCAGCTGGATTGCCGGTATGGGGGTTATTATCTTTGCAGTTGCCATCCTGCCCATTTTGGGCATTGGCGGGATGCAGCTGTATAAAGCAGGTATGCCAGGATCGGTTAAGGAGTCAGAGCTGCCGCCGCGCATTGCCCAAACCGCCAAAGCATTATGGATAGTTTATGCAGGCATTACAGCAGCCTGCATTATCGCCTTAAAATTGGCTGGTATGGGGTGGTTTGACGCACTTTGCCACGCTTTTTCGGCAATGAGCCTAGGCGGCTTTTCCACCCACGACAGCAGCATTGGCTTTTTCAATTCAGTACCGATTGAGGTGGTGCTGACCGTGTTCCAATTGCTGGCGGGCATTAATTTTTCCAGCCATTTTATTGCTCTGAGCAAAAGAGATTGGCGCGGCTATAGTAAGGACAGTGAAGCCCGTGCATTTTTATTGCTGGTATTAAGTAGCTGCGTGTTGGTGGCACTGATGTTGCATGATGCAGGCACCTACCCCGATTTTTTGACCGCCTTGCGCTATGCTTCATTTAACGTGGTCAGCATCGCTACTGATAGCGGATTTGTTAACCAAGACTTTAGTTATTGGCCGATTTTTGTGCCCATTTGGATGTTGTTGTTGAGTTGCCTGTCGGCATCTTCCGGTTCCACAGGTGGCGGCATCAGGATGATACGCACTATCATCCTCATTAAACAGGCGCGTATGGAAATGTTCAAATTCATCCATCCTTATGCGGTCAAGTCCATCAAAGTGGGTGACAGCACCATCCACAGTGAAGTGGTCGCTTCCGTTACAGGCTTTATCTTTCTGTACTTTATCAGTATCGTTTTTTTGGTGTTAGCCTTGTTGGTTAGCGGGCTAGATTTTATGACGGCATTTTCCGCCATTATTGCCTGCTTCAATAATGCCGGCCCCGGTTTAAACTTGGTAGGGCCGGGACATACCTATGCCGTATTGACCGATTATCAAACCAATGTTTGCTCGTTTGCCATGCTGTTGGGAAGGGTACAGATTTATTCCATCCTGATTTTGTTTATGCCGGATTTTTGGCGAAAGTAAAACACCGATAAACCGGCATCTTACAACACCTAAACCAAGCGGGGAGTCGCTATTTTTGCGAAAGCTTGTTTAGGGGCATCCCAGCCCCAACAAGCGGCAAAAATCACGCGACCGCCATTGCCTTCGGCTGCCCCGATCCGTCC
>CAIYOW010000074.1 GCA_903927955.1 uncultured Methylococcaceae bacterium
AGCCGACAACTTCGGCCCGCCCGGATAACCTAAGCCCAATAGCTTAGCGGTTTTGTCAAACGCCTCGCCCGCCGCATCATCCAGCGATTCGCCTAGCAAACGGTAACGGCCCACACCCTGCACAGCCACTAATAAGGTATGCCCGCCTGAAATCAGCAATGCCACAAAAGGGAAGGGTGGCGGATTGACTTCCAGCATCGGGGCCAGCAAATGCCCCTCCATGTGGTGCACGGCAATGGCAGGGATTTGCCATGACCAAGCCAAGCTTCTGGCAGTAGTGGCACCAACCAGCAATGCCCCCATTAATCCTGGCCCCGCAGTGTAAGCAATGCCATCAATGTCGCTTCTGGTCAACCGGCATTCTTGCAGCAATTGCCTGATCAGAGGCACCAATTTGCGCACGTGGTCGCGTGATGCCAGCTCGGGCACCACCCCGCCATACTCGCTATGCATATCAATTTGGCTATATAATAAGTGGTGGACAAGACCCTGTTGGTCACAGTAAAGGCCGATGCCAGTTTCGTCACAAGAAGTTTCTATGCCTAGAACGTACATTGAGTTTTTGAAATTTTTGGAAAGAAAGCGTATAATTACTGGTTATTTTTGTTAAGTAGGCAAAAGTACTTTTTTAAACTTATAACCCTTTTTAGATATTAACATGGTTGGATCACTATAATGCCGTCAGTAAAAATTAAAGAAAACGAACCTTTCGATATAGCCATTCGCCGTTTCAAACGCGCTTGTGAAAAAGCAGGTGTATTGGCCGAAGTGCGCCGCCGTGAATTTTATGAAAAACCAACGGCAGAGCGCAAACGCAAAGGTGCTGCGGCTGTCAAACGACACTTGAAAAAACTCGCTCGCGAACGTTACGCATTGAAAAACCTGCGTCGTGGTCGCCCTGCACAATAAGCCATGGCATCGTTAACCGATCAAATCAAAGACCAAATGAAAACGGCCATGAAGGCCGGTGACAAGGGTAGGCTAGGCGTTATCCGCCTCATCCTATCCGCTATCAAACAGGTCGAGGTGGACGAGCGCATCGAGCTGGATGACGCACGGGTAATCACCGTGCTAAACAAAATGCTCAAACAACGCCGCGAATCCATCAGGCAATTTTCCGAAGCGGGGCGCACTGATCTGGTCGACATAGAAGAAGCCGAAGTGCTGGTTATCCAAGACTTCCTGCCACAATCCCTTAGCGAAGCGGAAGTTGATGGCTTGGTGGCAGAAGCCATTGCTGAATCAGCGGCCCAAACAGCCAAAGATATGGGTAAAGTCATGGCTTTGGTCAAAGCCAAAGCCCAAGGGCTGGCTGATATGTCTGTGGTCAGTGCCAAAATCAAGGCCGCCTTGACAGACTAAGCCAGCCGGTCGGCAAGCCCCATGTCCGGCGGTAAAATTCCACGAGAATTTATTGACGAATTGTTGAGTCGGGTCGATATTGTCGATCTGATTGATTCGCAAGTGCCACTAAAGAAAACGGGCGCCAACTATGTTGCCCGTTGTCCTTTTCACACCGAAAAAACCCCCAGCTTCTCCGTCAACAGGCAAAAGCAATTTTTCCATTGCTTTGGCTGCGGTGCCAGCGGCAACGCCATTGGCTTCATTATGGACTACCGGCATCTGGACTTTGTCGAAGCCATAGAAGATTTGGCCGATTTCCTCGGTGTCGAGGTGCCGCGCGAAACCGACCAGTACACGGCAACGCCAAACAAAGCCAATCTGGCTGCGCTATACCAACTGACCGGACAAGTCGCCGCCTATTATGTGGAACAGTTGCGCGCCAGTGCAGACGGCAAAATAGCCGTGGATTACCTTAGGTCGCGCGGCATCGGCAGCGAATGTGCCCACGAATTTATGCTCGGCTACGCGCCTGACGAGTGGCAGGCCTTGGCGGGTCAGTTTGACCTGACCCTGTTGCAAGAAGCGGGACTGGTGGTCAGCAAAGACAATGGCCGCGATTATGACCGTTTCCGGCAGCGCATCATGTACCCGATACGGGACAAGCGCGGCAGGGTGGTCGGATTTGGGGGCAGGGTGTTGGATGATAGCTTGCCCAAGTACCTCAATTCACCTGAAACGGTGTTATTCCACAAAGGCCGGCAAGTATACGGCCTCTACGAACTGCTCCAAAAACACGCCAAGCCGGATAGGTTGTTGATTGTTGAAGGTTACATGGATGTCATATCCTTGTCCCAACAAGGCATAGGTTATGCGGTCGGCGTGTTGGGTACCGCCGCAACAGCAGCGCATCTTGACCTATTGTTCCGGTTCGCACCCGAACTAGTGTTCTGTTTCGATGGTGATCGTGCCGGGCGCGAAGCCGCTTGGCGGGTAATGGAGGCGGTGTTTCCCAGTTTAAAAGAGGGGCGGCAAGTGCGGATTATGCTTCTGCCACAAAATTTCGACCCCGATTCTTTGGTGCGCCATGAGGGTGCAAGCCAATTTGCAGAACGCATAAAAAATGCACAAACCCTATCCGAATATTTTTTTGGGCAAATTGCCGAAGAACTCAATCTTAATGTCACTGAAGGCAGGGCGCAACTGATTGCCAAAGCCAAGCCCTACTTGGATAAACTGCCCGATGGCGTGTTCAAGTCATTGATGTTTGCTAAACTCAAAAGCATGTCAGGCTCGGTCGGAGTGGGTTATTTGGAAAGCCAAACCCAACCGGCCACCCACCACAAGGGGCTGGCCTCGCTGCCTGATAATGCCCGCTTATCTTCTGTTCGGGTGGCTATGGCGCTGTTACTGCAGAAACCTAGTTTAGTGGCCAAAGTCGCTGTTAAAAATATTGCTTGGGAAACCTTGGGTTTTCCTGGGTGCGGCCTATTTGCTTGCATGACTCGGCTTATGGAGCAGAAAAAGCCAGCCAATGCTGCCGTATTGTTAGAGTATTACCGCGACACGCCGGAAGAAAAAATCATCCGTGCATTGGCCTTCCTTGATCTGCATATTGCTGAAGAACGGATTGATGCGGTGTTTGACGACGCGCTGACCAAACTGCTGGAACAGGCCAACGACTTGCAGATAGAGCAACTATTGGCCAAGGAAAGGGTGCAAGGGATTGATAGCGAAGAAAAAAATCAATTACGTGCGTTATTGGCAAAAAAACATTAATACAAAATACCAAAAATATATAGTATAATTGGCTGTTAGGCACACGTTCGAAGCCTTGTGGTGCGCTACAGAGAGAGGATGATGAATCAAGAGCAACAACAATCTCAGCTTAAGCAACTGATTGCAAAGGGAAAGCACCAAGGCTACCTAACCTATGCCGAGGTCAACGACCATTTGCCCAGCGATATCGCCGATCCCGAACAAATTGAGGAGATCATAGGCTGGATCAATGACATGGGCATTCAGGTCTACGAAGTGGCACCTGATGAAGACTCGCTGATCAATGATTCCATGACTGTCACCAGCGACGACGAAGATGCCGAAGAAGTGGCAGCTTTGGCTTCGGTTGACAGTGAATTTGGTCGCACAACCGATCCCGTGCGCATGTACATGCGCGAAATGGGGTCGGTGGAATTGCTGACCCGTGCCGACGAACTTAAAATAGCCAAGCGCATTGAAGAAGGCCAACAACAATTGGTCAAGGCCATATCCCGCTCTTGCGTCGTGGTGGAGGATTTTTTACATGCCTTTGATAGCATATCAGGTGAAGAAGGTTCTGTCCGTCTAACCGACCTGATCTCAGGTTTTGTTGATTTGTCCGAACCCGGAGACCTGATCGCCAGCCAAGTGGCCAGCGACACTATTGATGAAGCGCCCGCAGTCGAAGACGAACTTAAGGGCATCAATCCTGAAGAAGTCAAGGCTAAGGTCGAAGCTTTGCGCAAACAGCTTAAAGCGGCTTCTCTGGCCATTAAAAAAAGCCATTACACCAGCGAACGCGCAGAAAAAGCATTCGATCAGTTGGCCTCCTTGTTCATGGAATTTAAATGGACACCGCAGTACCTGAAAAAACTGACCGCCATTATCCCTAAAGGTATTGCACGGGTGCGGGAACAAGAAAAAATTGTGCTGGAAATTTTTCTCAAACATGGGAAAATGCCCCGCAAAGATTTTATTGAATCATTCACCGGCAACGAATCCAGTAGCACATGGTTGGATAGCCAATTGGCTGCCAATGGCGGTCACTATGGCGAACTGCTAAAGCCATTTGAAAAAGAGCTGAGAAAAGCCCAAAAAACACTGGCAGAAATAGAATCCGAATACGGCCTGACCATCAGCGGCCTAAAAGACATCAACCGCCGCATGTCCATTGGCGAAGCCAAAGCCCGGCGGGCCAAAAAGGAAATGATAGAAGCCAACTTAAGGCTAGTCATATCCATAGCAAAAAAATACACTAACCGTGGCTTGCAATTTTTGGACTTGATCCAAGAAGGCAACATCGGCTTGATGAAAGCAGTGGACAAATTTGAATACCGTCGTGGCTATAAATTTTCAACCTACGCCACCTGGTGGATTAGGCAAGCGATAACCCGCTCCATAGCGGATCAGGCCAGGACTATCCGTATTCCTGTGCACATGATTGAAACCATTAACAAGCTGAACCGCATATCCAGGCAAATATTGCAGGAATTGGGGCGCGAAGCCACCCCGGAAGAATTGGCTGAGCGCATGGAAATGCCCGAAGACAAAGTGCGTAAAGTGCTAAAAATTGCCAAAGAGCCAATTTCCATGGAAACACCGATAGGCGATGATGAAGACTCCCATTTAGGCGACTTTATCGAAGATGCTAAGGTGTTGTCGCCAGTGGAAGCCGCTACTATAGCGGGGCTGCGCGAATCCACGCAAAACGTGCTAGCTGGCCTTACCGCCCGCGAAGCTAAAGTGCTGCGTATGCGCTTTGGCATTAACATGAACACCGACCACACGTTAGAAGAAGTCGGCAAACAATTTGA